>PEVQ01000092.1 GCA_002780205.1 Elusimicrobia bacterium CG06_land_8_20_14_3_00_38_11 | reverse complement strand
AAATCTGTTATAGCGATTGATGGTCCAGCCGGTGCGGGGAAATCAGCGATAGCGAAAATTGTCGCGAAAGAACTTGGCTATCTTTATATTGATACGGGTGCTATGTATCGTGCTATTACATGGAAATCACTGGCAAATAAAATTGATTTTCGTGATGAAAAAAAAATCATTGAAATGTCAAGAAAAACTGATATTAAACTTGTTCAGTCGGATGATAAACTGAAAATTTTTGTAGACGGTAAAAATGTTTCCGAAAAAATCCGCGAAGAATTTGTCACAAAGAACACAAATACTATCGCAGCAATTCAGGGTGTAAGGAAAATTTTAAGAGATAAGCAGCGGCTTCTTGGCAGAAACGGCGGGGTTGTTATGGAGGGAAGAGATATAGGAACAGCCGTTTTTCCCGATGCAGAAAAAAAGTTTTATCTTGATGCGAAACCAAAGGAACGGGCAGTAAGACGTTGGAAAGAACTTAAAGCAAAAGGCAAAAAGGTTTCGTTAAAAAAAATTGCCGAAGCGATAAAAAGAAGGGACTATCGCGACAGACACAGGGGGATTAGCCCGCTTAAGAAAGCAAAAGATGCTATCGTTATTGACTCAACCGGCATGACATTAAAACAAGTAGCGGAAAACATATTAAGTGGAATTCGGGAATGATTTACTGGATAGGTTGGTTGATATCGCGGGTTGTTTTTACGGTTATTTATCGTCGGGAAATAACCGGTTTAGAAAATTTACCTAAAAACAGTTCGTATATTTTAGCAGCGAACCATCAAAGTTATGCCGACCCACCCCTTGTGGGAAGTTGCATAAAGAAAAAAATATATTATATCGCAAAAAAGGAACTTTTTAGGATTCCTGTTTTCGGCTGGCTTATAAAAAAAGCGAATGCGTTTCCGGTTGACAGGGAAGTCGCCGATGCCGGAGCATTAAAAAATGCATTAAAGATTTTACAGTCGGGAAATATTCTTTTAATTTTTCCCGAAGGCACACGATATAAACCGGGAAAAGTGAGAAAACTTAAAAACGGTGCGGCGATGCTGTCGGCTGCAACTAATTCGCCGGTTGTTCCAGTTGCCATAATAAATTCCGACAAACTTTCAAGTTTTAAAAAATTGAAAATTAAATTTGGCGTTCCAATGAGATTTGAAACTACAGAAAATTACGGCTCAATTACAAAAAAGATCATGTCGGAAATAGAAAAGTTGAAAAATGAAGATATTAATCGCTAAGAATTCGGGTTTTTGTTTCGGCGTCCGTCGTGCTGTAAATATCGCTTTGGGCGTTTCAAAAAAATCCGGCAGTGTCTACACTATCGGGCCAATAATTCATAACCCGCAGGTGGTCGGGGAACTTGAAAACAAAGGTGTAAAAGTTGTTCAGAAATTGTCGGATATAAAAACCGGAAGCATAATAATCCGCGCCCACGGCGTTCCGAAAAATATTTTTGATGAAGCAAAAGCGAAAGGAATAAAGATATTGGATGCCACTTGTCCGTTTGTCACGAGGTCAAAAAATTATGCCGAAAAACTTGCAAAAGAGGGCTATAAAATTATTATAATAGGAAATCCGGAGCATCCGGAAATAAAATATATATTTTCATATTTACCGAAAAATACCGTTATATTGAATACAAATGAAGATATAAAAAAACTAAAATTTTTTCCGAAAATAGGCATCATTACACAAACAACACAATCACCGGAAAACTTTATAAAAATTGCATCGGGACTTTTGAGTTATTCAAACGAGTTTAAAATATTCAACACTATTTGTCCAGATGCCATAAACAGGCAGAAAGAAGCAATGAAAATGGCAAAAAAATGTGATGTTGTTGTAATTATAGGAGGGAAAAATTCTGCCAATACAAAACGACTTGCCTCTATTTCAAAAAAAATCCAAAAAAAAACTTATCACATAGAAACGGCCCGAGATTTAAAAAACAAATGGTTAAAAGATGTGGAATATGTCGGAATTGTCGCGGGTGCTTCAACGCCGGATTGGATTATAAAAGAAGTAATTAGAAAGATAAAAAAGGAGGATAGGGAAGCGGTATGGAAGAAATGATGGATAAGATGCCGGATATTCAGGAATTGAAACCGGGACAGATTGTGAAGTCAAAGGTTATTGCCGTTATGAACGGGCAAGTTGTCGTGGATTTGGGATTAAAGAGAGAAGGTTTTGTGAATGTCAGTGATTTTCAAACATTGCCGAAAATCGGCTCGGAGATAGATATATTTATAAGTCGTCTGGATTCGCGGGACGGCTCTCCGGTTATTTCTTACAGAAAGGCAAGAGATATTATGGTGTGGAAAAATGCCGATGAAAATTTTAAGACAAAAAAAATAATTCAAGGTAAAATAACCAAAAAAATAAAAGGCGGCTATGAGGTGGATGCGGAAGGTATCATTGCATTTATGCCTTCTTCCCAACTATCAAAAAAATGTTCTTCAAAACCGGTCGGGATGACTATTGATGTAAAAATCACCGAGTTTGACAGAAAAAGCAAAAATGTCGTCGTATCAAATAAAATCATAGAAAAGGAAAAAAATGAACTTGAAAAACAAAAAGTGCTTTCTTCAATTAAAGAAGGCGACATCATAAAAGGTAAAATTGCAACTATTACCGCTTTTGGGATTTTTGTGGACCTCGGCGGTATTGACGGACTTCTTCATATTAACGATGTTTCGTATAAACGGATTGAAAATCTTTCCGACTTATACAAAATCGGCGAAGAACTGGAAGTTGTGGTATTAAAATTTGACCCCAAGGAAAACAAAATTGCGCTCGGATTAAAACAACTCCAAAAAAATCCGTGGGACGATGTTGAAGAAAATTACAAACCGGGAATGAGGGTGAAAGGTAAAATAACATCGCTTACTTCGTTCGGCGCTTTTGTTATGCTTGAAGACGGTGTGGAAGGACTAATTCATGTTTCCGATATTTCATGGACGGAAAGAATAGCCCATCCGAAAGATGTTTTTGATACCGGACAGGAAATTGAGGCAATTGTAATTGATTCCAATAAAGATAAAAAAAAAGTTTCTCTAAGTTACAAAGCGATTTTTGAGAACCCCTTTGATAAGTATGAAATAGGAAAAGTAGTACAGGGGCATATAATAAAACTGATGGATTTCGGTTGTGTTGCGCAACTTGAACAGAATATCCACGGGTTTATCCATGTTTCTGAAATTTCCAAAACCCGGATTGATAAGCCGTCGGATGTGCTTACCGTCGGTGAGAATGTTAAAGGCATTATTGTCAAAGTGGACAAATCAAAAAAGCGAATAGAGTTGTCTATTAAACAATATGAAAAACAGCAGGAAGAACAGGAAGTAAAAGGTTTTCTCAATTCACAGGAGACAAAAATTAAATTTGCGGACTTGATAGAGGAAAACGAATCAAACAGATAAATGTAGCCCCCAACTTGTAGCCGACTATTTAGGGTCGGGAATTTGGGGTGATTGTAGCGAACAATGAAAAAATTTCTATTGTATCTTTTTGTGTTTTTGATAATTGCTTCTTCCGTTTTTTTGACTTTCTACAAAAAAGAGAAATTTCTTAAAAGTTCCACACAATACTTGCCCGTTGAAAAACTCAACAAAATTATAATTAATGCCCGTGCACGAATTGAAGAAAATCCGGAAGATATTTTTTCTTATATTGAAAGCGGAATCGCCCTCTATCAGAAAGGCAGAGATTATTATCCTGAAGCGGTCAACCTTATGCAGAAAGCCCTTAAATTAGGCGCCGTGGATATAAGAGTATTTTTCTATCTTGCAATTATGTATGACGAACTTAATCTAACGGACAAGGCGTTTAATTATTACGAAAAATTTTTGAGAAACCGTCCGCAGGATTTTTATATGCGTTTGCGTTACGGCAATCTTTTTTTTCGTCTGAACAGATATGAATTTGCTTCCGAACAGTATGCGGCAGCGATGTCAATTGAGCCTAAAAATCAGACGACGCTGATAAATCTTGCATTGTCTTACAAAGCAAGGGATATGTATGACGAGGCATTGGAAAAATTCAAATTTGCGGAGACGGTAAATCCTGTCCTTTCACCGGAAATTTTGATAAAAATTGCAGAAACATACTCAATAAAAAAAGATTTTATATCCGCGGAAACATATTATAAAAAAGTGATTGAAAAAAAGCCAAATTCCTCCGCGGCACTTTTGGGTTTGGGTAAAACATATCTTAATATGAACAGAAAACCGGAAGCAAAAAATTGTTTCCAAAAAGTTTTATCAATTGAACCGAATAATCTTGACGCAAAGAAATATCTTTCAATAAAATGAGAAAAAGTATTTTACTATTCACATCAATTTTTAATTTTACATTTTTAATTTTTAATTGCCTTTATTGTGAAAACAAAGTCATAACCGATGTAAAAAAATGGGAATACATTGAGACGGAGCATTTCAAAATATATCATTATCCGGAATGTAAAGAACTTTTGCCGATTATTTCGGAAATCTTGGAAGACGCATTCAACAATACGACCCGTTTTTATGAATACCGTCCTTCAAAAAAAATCCCGTTTTTTATTTACAGGAATCACAATGAATTTGAACAAACAAATATCGTTGATGTCGGCGAAGGAACTGGCGGAGTAACGGAGGTATTCAAAAACCGGTTTATCGTATATAACGACGGCTCAATAAGATGGTTAAGAAATGTAATTCCGCATGAGTTCACTCATGTGATACAGTTCACCGTTCTTTATGAAGAGTCTCCTTTGCTTAAAGCGTTGCGTTTGTCGCGGGGAATTTTTATTCCTTTATGGATGATGGAGGGAATGGCTGAATATAATACGGGCGATATAGATGCTACGACGAGGGAAATGGTTATCAGGGATATGGTTTCAAATAAAAATGTTATATCGCTGAAAAATTTAAGCACTTTTAATCATCTGAAACCGCACCAGATAACGCCCGCATATAAACTTTCCGAGACGTCATATCATTTTTTGGTTGATGAATACGGTCCCGACAAACCGCAGAAAATTCTTAAGGTCTTGCGCGATAAACTTGATACATCTGCTGCTTTTACCGACACATTAAATATCTCGCCCGGTCTATTTATGAAAAAGTGGGAAGAGTGGCTTTACGAAAAATATGATGATAAAATAATCGGTTTCAAGGAAGCAAAGGATTACGGATTAAAACTGACGGAGGATAACGGCGACAATATTCCGGATTTTAATACGAATCCTGCGGTATCTTGTGACGGGAAATCAATGGCGTACATTACCGACGATGATGGGGTAAATAAAATCGTTGTTATGTCGCTTGAAACTAAAAAGAAAAAAATTATTGCCGAAGGCAACAGTTCTCAAATAGATGTGATACACAATGGAAAAATCTCTTTTTCTCCGGACGGAAACATTCTGGCGTTTGCCGGAGAAAAAACACAGAAAGACTATATTTTTATTTACGATATTAAAAACGAAAAACCTTCCAAACTTCCGCTTGATATATTTACAGTAAAGTCGCCATTCTTTTCTCCCGACGGTAAAAAAATAATTTTTATCGGAATGGAAAGGGCATATAACGATATTTATGAATTCAATTTTGAGGATAACTCGGTGAAAAAAATAACTGATGACATGGAAAATCAGTCAGTGCCTTCCTATAGTCCCGACGGTAATTTTATTGCATTTTCACAGGAGGATTCGGCAACATATCAGAGCGATGTTTTTTTGTTTGAACTTAAGACACAAAAAAAGATTCGTCTTACGAATTTTCCGGGCAATGAGACAGAGCCGGTTTTTTCTGCTGACGGTGAACGAATATTTTTTGTATCCGATGAAAAAGTAGGTTCTCCTGTTAACATTTATTCGGTTGCCGTTGATGGTTCCGGAATCAGGAAATGCACCGATTTACTAACAGGTGTTTCTAATCCCTGCCCGACTCCCAACGGTCAAAGTATAGTATTTGAATATTACAGAAATTTCAGAAAAGATATTTATCTCGCCGATATTTCCTCGTTTGAAAATAAGTTACAGGAAAATAAGCAGGAAGAATTTTCTGTTGAATCGTCAACGGAAAACAAGTATTTGGCATCACCTATATTCCCGTATCGTTTTAAGCCCTCGCTTGATGTTCTGGTGCCGTTTGTTATGTATCACTCGGAGTTTGGACTTTTTCTTGCGACATACTGGCAGGCATCGGATCTTTTCGGAAACCACCAGATATCCAGTCAACTTCTGTATTCATCAGGTAGCGGGGATTTGCAGTATAGCGTCGGGTATTCCTACTTGAAATGGCGTCCTCAGTTTATATTTTCTTCTGCCGGTGATAACTCCGAATTTGTGGTTAATTCCGAAGATATATACAGAGACAAGGAAAACACTCAGTCTATAGGCGTAGTATATCCGCTGGACAGGTTTAACAGCATCTCAATGGCGGTCTCGACAAAAAAATTTACGGAGACAGACAAAACACTTGACGAATTACTCGCTGACTACAGGACAAACAGATATTCCGTTGCGTATGAAAGAGATACTATAACCGGAAAGTATCTGTATGCACGATTCGGCTCAGATTTCCAATTACTTTTCAGAAAAGCATTTTTGGAATATGAAGGCGATATAGAATATAAAGAATATGTATTGAGGTACGAAAAGTATTTTCCTGTTTTTTCCGAAAGTACGGTTGTTTTGGGCAACCTTTTTGTTGCAAGCGAGGGCTCAAATAAAAGATATTTTCGTCTGCCGCTTCGCGGTTTTTCTCACGCGGATGATTTTCATATTTATAACCGTCTCATTGCGGCGACCCTTGAATACAGATTTCCGATTTTAACACTTGAAAATATCTGGCCCATATCCGATTTTTTTCTGAAATCAATAAACACATTTTTCTTTACCGATAATGGTTTTGGTTTTAATAATACGGAAGAATATCAAAGTGTTACAATTGACGAAATTAAAAACAGCGTCGGCAGCGGCGTTCGTTTTTATACTTTTTTGGCGGGGTATCTGTTGCCCATTACGGTTGAGTATGCCAAAAGAACGAACGATTCCGGCGACAGATGGAGTTTTTCGCTCGGTGTGTCGCTTGCCTATTGATTTATGTCGTCAAATTTAATAGAATCTTACAGCAAATAATTTATGCAAATTTCAGCGTTAAATATTATAATTCCCGAAAATTTCCGTTATTCGTGCCTGCCTAACTGTGCCGTTTGTTGTGCTGGTTGGAATATAGATGTTGATGAAGAGGCATATAAAAATTTCTCAAAGTTTGATTGGGAGAAAATTTCAAAAAAGTTTGTCGGCAAAAAAAAGTTTATTGAAGAGAACAATAAAAAATATTTTGAACTTGTAGACGGTAAATGTATTTTTTTGGATGATGACAAATACTGTCTGCTCCATAAAAAATTGGGTTTTGACACCAAAACCAGCACCTGTAAAATATATCCCTTTAAATTTATAAAAACTGCGGACGGTATTATTGTCCGTCTTTCCTTTGTGTGTCCGTCAATAATAAAAAACACCGGCATTCCGCTTGAAGAACAACTCTTAGAAATAAAAAAACTTGCTGCTTTGAAACCTGAACGGATGAGACAGATAGATGAAACAGTTGCCGTAAATGAGGATTTCAAAATTGGTTGGAGCGACTATAAAAAATTAGAAAATTTTATTCTTAATTTGCTGAAAACAGGTGATAATTATGAGAGTTCCCTGAAATTAGCCGCAAAATATTTGAGGATTGTGCTTGAAGAATTACAAAAAAAAGAAAACGCTTCGTTAATTTCCGAGATATTGGAGAAAATTGATAAAAAAATATTATTTGTCCGAATGGACCCTTTCAGAGAAAAAAAAGAAAAAGATGATACTTTTAATAAAAAACAACGGCTGTATTATGCACTTTTTGTGGGATATAAATTTGTCGGTCAGTCAAAGATTTCATCCTTTAAGAAGATTGGCAACCTTGTGAAACTTATTATTAAAAATGGAACACTGGAATTAAACGGTAAAAAATTTGATGTTTCCCGTGTGTACCAAACATATTTTAATGTTGAAAATAAAGAAAATATGAAACTGGTGAAAAAATATATTGAGCATTTGATTTTTACAAAATGGCATCTTTTGCCGACGGATTTTTCAACTCCGAATGTTATATCCGGTTATTCGCTTATACTTGTAATATATGCTCTTGTAAAATGGTTT
Organism: Elusimicrobia bacterium CG06_land_8_20_14_3_00_38_11; assembly: GCA_002780205.1. Classification (GTDB taxonomy): domain Bacteria; phylum Elusimicrobiota; class UBA8919; order UBA8919; family UBA8919; genus UBA8919. The sequence goes on along the minus strand of PEVQ01000092.1, from coordinate 1,144 downwards.
TCAAGGGCATTCGCTGTGTTACGCGGCAATTCTGTTGTGGAACTTTGCGATGTTGAAAATGCCGTTTCAATTGTTGATAAAAACTATGCCGGACACATAACGAAAGAAACGCTTTTTTTGAACAGTCCGGTTTTTTCCAAAATCTGCAACCTTTTAATTTCACAAAATAATTTTGAGGAGATAATTATCTGATGTTTCCGGTTTTTCTAATCAATATAGCGGTCCCTGTTATAGCGGGAGTCGTCTATTTTATGATGGCGTTTGAAGTCAGAAAAACCGGAAAAATCAGACATATTATATTCGGGGAAATCGGCTATAGAAAAGTTTTTGATGCCTTTATTCTGTTCGGAATATATTTTATAACCCGCCCTTTACAAAATATAATCGGCCCGTATCCGTGGCCTATGTTCATCAACTGCATCCGTCAGTTTTTTCTTATGGCGGTTATTTCTCCCGCTATACTTGTCGGCATATTTTACTGGGATTCCGACGAGGGCGAACTTCCTAAAGCAGTCAAAGTCGCTTCTTATTCCGTCGGATTTTTAATGGCTTTGATATTTATTCTTGTGAACATTGCCGCAATAGACACATCAAAAATCATCGCTTCATTCAACGGCTTAAAATTATATGATGCGGTATGGTTTGCCGGCGGTCCCCAGAAAACTGAATTTATATTGATTCATCTTGTATCGCAACTTATTTCGCCCGTCGGATTTTTTGTGCTTTCCGTTGCAATAGTTCGTCGTCGCCGGCATAATTATCCTCCTGACAGCATCTACAATCAAATGCCTTTGAAGTGGAGGTATCTTGAAATAGGTTTTGAGATATTTATTGTTTCAATGCTTGTCGCCGGTTTAGCCGCGCTTTTGGGTCATTATTACACATATCTTTGGTTGATATATTTTGCGGGTGCCATCATATCCGGTATATTGGAATTGAAGAGCGTAAAAATTCCGCCCAGTTCCGCACCGAAGGACCTCAACTGATTTTTATTGACTGTTGAGAGAAAAAAGGAGGAGCAAATGTTTGAGTTATCGGAGTTCAAGGGGAACAAGGTTATCGTTTTGAAACGGGATGAAAATGACAAATATCCGTTTTCTTTCGGTATAGCAAAGGCGAAGTTGATACTTCAGCACATAGAGGA
>PEVQ01000105.1 GCA_002780205.1 Elusimicrobia bacterium CG06_land_8_20_14_3_00_38_11 | reverse complement strand
ATTAATCTCTTTAATTCACTCTTTGTATAAAAATTCTGTGTTTTTCTGTGCCATTCTGTGGCTACCATTTTTTACTTTACAGAACCGATTTTTTTTAATTTTAATTCAATTTTTGTATCATTGCTGAAAAGCGTTGCGGAATTTTTTCCGATAACTCCCGCCACACCCCGAACGATTTTATTTTTTCTGTCGTAAAGTTTTCCGTTTTTAAGAATATAAGAACCGCCGGATGTTTCTGCGATAATTGCGATATTGCCCGTTTTTTCGTCCCTGAAAATTCCTTTGAGTTGCAATGTCGCCATTTTTTCACCGGTCATTGTTTCGCTGCCCTCGCCCGTCATGCTTGAGGACGAATAAGAAGATGAACCTCCGCCCGGCACTAATGGGTCGCGATACAAGCCGCCCTTGTATGTGTATTTCGGCGGAGCCGGCGGCGGAACATATTCCGGAATTTTGGGTTTGGGTCTCGGTGCCACCTGCTGCGTTGTTTGTTTTGTTTCTTTTTTCCCGCAGGAAGCAAGAAGCAAGAAGCAAGAGGTAGCCCAAAGTGTCATTCCGAGCGTAGCGAGGAATCTCGTTTTTGAGATTGCCACGGACTTCGTCCTCGCAATGACGCTTTCGGCATCATTTTTAATTTTTAATTTTGAATTTTTCATTGTTTTTATCTTCCCATATATGTCACAAGCCGCAATGATGCCGCAATCGTATCCGGCGATTCTTTGGAAGCCGCTTTCGGAGTTAAAGTTAAGTCATATGTGTTGATAACCCGTTCGTATTGTCCGATATCGGCGAGAAAATTGGCAAGGTTGTGATAATTCCCGCTGACCTGTAAAGTTATCGGAATTTCGGAAAAATATGTTTTCGGCGACTCCTTACCGGGCGCAAAACTCTGGACAGTTATTTTATGTTTTTCAAGTGTCTTTGTGATGTCTCTTATAAGTTTCGGCAAATCCTTAGATTTAGGAAGTTTTTTCTCCATCTCTTTCGCTTCCATCTCTATGACCTTGAACTCCGCTTCTAAAACTTCAAGTTCCTTCGCCGCCTGGCGGGTTGATTCAAGTTGCGATTGTTTCTGTGATAAATCCTGCTCCAGCCGGGCAATTTCGCCTTTAATCGGATTATAAAGATATTTCCAATACGCCCACAATCCCGCTACAAACAGAATCGTGATAGCACCTATTTCCTGATTAGTTAATTTTCTCATATTCACAATCACGAATAAAACATCACGAATTTTATCACGAATGTTCACGAATGAGATTCTTCGCCTTCGGCTCAGAATGACTGCTTCTTTGGTGTCATGCTGAGCGACCGAAGGGAGTCCCCGTGGGATGAAACGAAGCATCTCGCCTTTGCAGTTATTCGTGCCTTGTTCGTGATGTGTGCCTTTATTCGTGTGCCTCTATTCGTGATTTATTTCCACTCCCGATTTACATAATTAACCGTTATAGAAAACTGCTTTGTTTGAACGCCTTTTTCGCCTACTGATGATGTGATTCCGCTTATTTCGGGGTTCTGAAATAATTTAGAATCCTCCAAGGACTGCAACAAGTCCGCTATAATGAAATTATTATATGCCACAGCGCCGAATGTTAAGCCCGTAATTGCATCTCCGCTTTTTGTATTCAGATTCATAAGCCACATTCCAGAAGGCAATGTTTTTACCAAATCCTCCATAAGAATCGGATAAAGAAGCCGGGTTTTTATAAGTCCTTCAAGCGCCGTTTTTTTGGCGTTGACGGCATCCCGCTGCGATTTAATGCGGGCGATCTGGTCAATTACCGTCTGAAGTTGTGCGAGTTCTTTTTCCACGGCAACAAGTTCTTTTTTAATTGCAGTTCGCTTAGCCAATTTTGACGTATAAGCATAACCCAAAACAACAAGAATAATAGCAGCCGCCCCGATAGCAAGAAACGCGAGTTCCGGATGTTCCTCTTTTATTATTGCATCTTTCGGAATAAGATTTATTTTGGTCATATTTGAGAAAGTGATTAAGTGTTAAGAAAAAGTGTTTAAGTGATTAGTAAAGACCAACTACTTATCCACTTAACCACATAACCACCCGTTCCTTCCTACTTAACGTCGCCCCTTTTTCTGGTCGCTAAGCCCACCGCAACGGCATACTGCGAAAATTGTGAAACATCTGATTCCGGTGCTCCTGCCATTGAGACATCGGCGGGCAGGGAAGAGTCAGCTGCGGCTATTTTTCTAAAAGGATTATATATCTCAACGGGAATGTGAATCTGGCTTTCCATGTATTTGTCAAGTCCTTTCTGTCCGCCGCCGCCCCCGCAAAGGTAAATCTTGCTTATCTTTTTTTCTTCGGTTGATTGCGTCTGATAAAAATCAATTGACCGCTGGCATTCGGCGACCAGTTCCCTGGCGGGCGCTACCAGAATCGTTGAAAGTTGAAGCACTTCGTCATCGCCGTCGGACAGTGCCTTTTCTTTTTCTTCGGGTGTTACTAAAATTGCGAATTTTAATTTTTTCTCCTCCGATTGTTTCCAATCAATCTGAAGATTTCTCTGAATCGCTTTCGTGAAACTTGATGATGCGATAAAAACATCCCGTACAACCCGTGATGTCCCGTTTTCAATAATTGATATGTTTGTCGTCGCAACCCCGATATTTATCACCAGATAAACATTTTTTAAATCTTGCTCAGATGCGTTAACCGATATTGCGTTTTCAAGTGCGAAAGAGTCAACATCTATGACCACCGATTTTAATCCCGCCTCCATTAAAATGTCCATTTTATTCTGAATGATTTCTTTTTTTGCGGCGACTAATATCGTTTCCATTTTCTGGGCGCCGTCTTCCGTCACATCACCCAAAATCTGAAAACTTATATTTACATCCTGTATCGGAAAAGGAATAAACGGTTCCGCTTCAAACTGGATAGTTTTTGATAGTTGCTCCTGGGTGAGTTTCGGAAATTTTACATATCTGACGATGACGGAACTGCCGGAAACGGAGGTTATTGCATCTTTTGCGGTTATTTTTTGCTCGTTGATAATTTTTTTAATTGCCTCAACGGCTAATTGTTTTTTTTCAATAGGTGTGGTTTCCGCCTGGTCGGGATTTACAGCAATAGCCGCACCGAACTTTTCAAGCGACCATTTATCGCCGGTTAATTTTAACTGGACAATTTTTACCGAGTAATTCCCGATGTCAATCCCCACAACCTCTTTCGGTCTGGAAAACGGCATTTTCATATTTTTCAGTTTTTCTAAAAGTTGAGCAATTTGCGGCGGTAAATTCATAATGATATAATTATAAACAATTTTATTGATTTTGTCAAGTGTTTTTTTTTATTTTTATTATTTTTATTTTTTTACTGCCGAAAAAAAAGTAGACGGCAATTAAGTGCCATCTGCATGCTTTAAAAAAACATTCACCACGAAGGCACGAAATAAAGAAAGCCCGAAAATTTCGTGTTTTGTGTGTTTTCGTGATAATATCTTTGTAGTTGCCCGATTTATCGGGCTGGTTCTTCGTGTTCTATTGTAGAAAGATTTTATAAGATTTTTTTAGGTTATATTCTTTCTATTTGAAC
>PEVQ01000098.1:2405-3638 GCA_002780205.1 Elusimicrobia bacterium CG06_land_8_20_14_3_00_38_11 | reverse complement strand
GTTTTTCCGATTTTTTCATCTATTAAACCAACTCCCATTCCCAACAACATCCAAAATGCAAATTGCGGGGCAGTCCATAAGAAAAGATCCGCTGTTAACTGGTTTATTAAAAACCCGATAAGCCCGCAAAAAATCGCCCACACAACCGGATTATCCCTGCTTTTCCAGAGTTTACGCATCCAATAGATGATAAATACAAAAAATATCCCCGCGCCAATAATACCCGTATCACATAAAAATCTTAAATACATATTGTCTGGCGTGGGTGTGTCTCTATGCACGCCTTCCACCATATATTTTTCATGAACTTTCGGATAGTTGCCAAAGCCAACACCACAAAGCGGATAATCTTTAAGAATATTCCATGTTGTTATGTAGGATTTCAAGCGATGCTCAAAAGATGCAGAACTGAACATTCTGACATTAAATTTACTTTTGAAATAGTTTTTTACCGGGTGTGGTAACAAAAAAAATGCCACACTAAAAATCACTATAAAAGAAGACAGATGAATCCAATTTCTAATAATTTTTTTCTGAAATTCTTTTTTCAAAAAATAAATAATGACTGCACAAAAAAGTGCAACCCATCCGCTACGCGAAAAAGAAAAAAGGATAGCAAATACAATAAACAAAAATGGTAAAAATTTAATAATATTTTTTTTATTTCTTGAATACCAAAGAGATAAAGGAAAAAACAATACAAGATAAGCAGCAAGAGATAGGGGATTGCCTATAGTTGACACTATGATATAGTAGTATGACCACCCTCTCAATGCGGGATATGGATTCCATCTGAAAATCAATTCCACCAAACCAATTAGAGCAACTAAACTTACACAAAATACTAAAATGGCAACAGTGGTTTTTGTTCTGTTCTTAAAAATCCTTTCCGTTAGAAAAGCAACAAGAATACCTTTTGAGAAAAAACCCAGTAAAACACGAATTGTATGGCCACGGTCAATACTGGTAATAAAACTTAACGAGAGTCCGATTGTAAGAAAAATTAGCCATTTGTCAAAAACGGTTAATCGCGGATTCTTTAAGAAACTCAAAACAAGAAGAATACCCGTAAATCCGCCAATATAAATGAAATGGAACGGAATACCTTTTATCTTATAATCAAGAACTATATTAAATGGTATAAATGAAACGGCCAAAAATAAAAAAATAAACGAATAATAAATTATGGAGTCAAATAATTTGGATTTAATCATTGATTGTACGGTCGTCCTG
>PEVQ01000098.1:0-2355 GCA_002780205.1 Elusimicrobia bacterium CG06_land_8_20_14_3_00_38_11 | reverse complement strand
TGGCAAGTTTTCCCAATTCCCTTATATCTTTGCGGATTTTAGAGGGATCAAAATTTTCGGGAGTGGTCACATATATTTTTTCATTCTTTGTTACTTTATCTTTTTCCTTATCCAAAAGTATCTCTTCATATAGTTTTTCTCCGGGGCGAAGTCCTATAAATTTTATTTCTATATCCTTGCCAACCTTTAGACCCGACAGGGCAATCATATTCTCCGCTAAATCGGTTATCTTTATCTGCTCGCCCATATCCAGAATAAAAATTTCGCCGCCGGAACCAAGAGCACCTGCCTGTAATACAAGTTGCGCCGCTTCCGGAATACTCATAAAATATCTTTTTACTTCAGGATCTGTCACAGTGACAGGCCCGCCTTCTTCAATCTGTTTTTTGAAAAGAGGAATCACGCTGCCCGACGAGCCCAGAACATTACCGAAACGGACCGCCATAAACTTTGTCCTGCTCTTTTTTGATTTTGCCTGCAAAATTTTTTCCGCTATCCTTTTAGTGGCACCCATCACGCTTGTCGGGTTGACCGCCTTATCGGTAGAAATTAAAACAAACCTTTCAACTCCGTAATGACTTGAAGCATAAATAAGATTACGGGTTCCGATAACATTATTTTTTACTGCGGCAGACGGATTTTCTTCCATCAAAGGAACATGTTTATGGGCGGCGGCATGAAAAACAACCTGCGGTTTATATTTAGAAAAAATACCTCTCAAGACACTTATGTCCTTGATATCGCCGATAACCGTATTATATTTTATATGCCTGAATTTGGTATTAAATTCAACCCCGAGATAATAAACATAGTTTTCGTGATTGTCAATAAAAATTATGTGCTCAGGTGAAAAACGGGCAATTTGCCTGCACAGTTCGCTTCCGATAGAACCTCCGGCACCCGTTACTAAAATCCGTTTATTTTTTATATATGAACTTATCTCGCTTTCATCTATTTCAACGGCTTCCCTGCCCAACAAATCTTCCGGTTTTATTGCCCGAGGTTTTACTTCCAATCGCCCTGTCAAAATTTTATCAAGCCCGGGAATTATTTTTATTTTTGCATCCGTCTGCTCACAGTAAGAAAGTATATCCCGTATTGCATCGCCCTTAACAGAAGGAATTGCAATAATTATTTCTTCTACTTCCAAACTTGCAACAAAGTCAGGAATGATTTTTCGGCCGCCAAAAACTTTTACGCCGTAAATACTGTGACCTTTTTTTGCCGTATCATCGTCTATAAATCCTACTACCTCCAAATCCATCACCGGATTATTCTGACACTCCTTCAACGTTAAAACTCCTGCATCGCCGGCACCGATAATGATTGCTTTCCTCCTCTTTTGGAAAAGGTCTATTTTTGCTGTTTCTCGAATCAACCGTGCAAAAAATCTTACTCCCGAGACAAAACCAAGGCATAGAATAAAATCAATAATAATTACCGAACGCGGAAATCCGAATAACCCGTGATAAAACACAACAGCACTGAAAAATGTTACCGACGATACAGCATTGGCAAGAAAAATTTTCCACAAATCACCGATGCTGACATATCGCCAGAGACCTGAATATAATCCAAAAAAATAAAAGAAAAGAAGTTTGATGAGAATTAAAAGCGGAAGAGTTTTGGGTATGACTGACACAAAATATTCTTTCGGAAAGGTGAATTCAAATCGCAGATAGAAAGAACCTAAATAAGATACAATTATTAATCCCAGATGGAATAAAATTACAAGTATTCTGCGATATTTATTGAAATAATTTAATATCATTTTTTACTAAAAAAATTCTTTATACTATCTATGACTATTTCAACTTCCTCATTCGTAAGTTCGGGATACATAGGTAATGATAAAACCTCGGCGGATATTTGCTCTGTTTTAGGTAAATTAAAATTAGATAAACCGAGTGCTTTCTGTTTATGTATCGGCGTTGGCCAGGAAACTAAAACCTCAATGCCATTATCTTTAAGATATTTTACAAGTTCATTCCGTATTTTCGTTCTGATAACGTAATTCTGATAAGCGTCAAAATAATCCGGACCGGAAACGGGATGAATTAAAATATCCCCCACGCCCGTTAATCCCTTGTCATAAATTTTTGCTATTTCCCGACGTCTTTCAACCCATTTGTCAAAATAATTCATTTTCATATTAAGTATTGCAGCATGCAAATTGTCAAGTCGGGTACACCAACCGAAACATTCCATAACTTCCACCGATTCAACCCTGCCGTTATCCCTAAAAGCACGAATTTTTCTTGCAAGTGCGTCATCATTTGTACAAATCATTCCGCCGTCACCAGCAGTTCCCAAAAGTTTCGCGGGATAAAAACTGAATATGCCGGCATCGCCGAA
>PEVQ01000161.1 GCA_002780205.1 Elusimicrobia bacterium CG06_land_8_20_14_3_00_38_11 | reverse complement strand
TATGGAAACTGCCGAGTCCGACGCCAAAAACCGGTTTATCAAAAAGCATTCTTAATGAGTCGCGCCAGATAACAAGATGCCCCTGCTGACGCATCAAGACATTTTTCATTTCCAAAGTATCTTCAATTGGTTCAACAATGGCAATTATCTGCCGACCTATCCAAATATTTTTTGTTTTCAAAGTAAACAAAAATCCAAAAATTACCAAGATAAAAATTAGAATTAATTTTTTTTTGGCTTTTGAATCCAATGATAAAAAAATAAAAGATATACTTGAGACGATAAAAGCAATCCATCCCGCTCGGGTTTTTGTAAGATACAACGCAATAAGAAAAGAAATTAAAATGAAAAACCATAGAACCTTGTATGATGGCTCCCTTTCCTGTATCAACTTAAAAACTGCAAGTGGAATTGTAGCAACAAGAAATGCGGCAAAAAATATGGGGTTTCCGAAAGTGGAAAAAATTCTGTCAACCTGCGGCGTTATTACAATCCAGAACCCGCCGTAATGGGTCATAATCCCGTATATTGCCGCAAGGAAACCTCCGCTCACCCAAAAATTTATAACGGTATTTCTATTTTGTTTATTATCGTATAACTCGGAAAAAAGAAAAAAACTCGCCGACGAAACAATCACTCTATAAAGTTCCAATTCCGCCACATGTTTATTTTTAGAAATTATATACATAAAAACAACAAAAACAAACCAGACAAACACCGGTTTATTTAACTGAGAAATCTTAAGGTTGATTTTGTCGTAAAATAATTTGTGAACCGTCCATAAAATAATAATTGAAAAAAGTCCGGTTTCTAAAAACCATAGTTTCCATCTTGTAATTTTTTCATCCGGCACGAGCGGAATTAAAAAAAATAATATACCTGACAGGAAAATAATGATTTGAAAAAATTTATTCTGTAACGGTATTTCACCTGTTTTTCCCATAAGAAAACCTCGTCTACGAATTAGCACTAATTTGCACGAATGAATTCGTGCCTACAATTTTTATTATTCGTGTTTATTCGTGTGCTTCATGGTTTCATTTTTATGCCTTTCTTCTGTCTTTAAAATAAGATGATTTCGGAATTTCTTTCGCAACCGCTTTTACTTCGGCGGCAAGTTCGGCAAGTTGGGCATAATGGGTAAAGTTGCGTATTTCGTTTGTCACAATACCTATTGAGACGGACATTAACGGAAACGCCTGAACTTTTCCGAGACGGTCTTTTGAAATAATATATCCGCGGGACCTGTCTTCATCCGAATAATATGCCGATATATTTTCGTCAAAAAGTTCAATCAAATGCAGACAGATATTTTCGGCGCAGTCGCAAGTCGTCACAACTATAAAATCATCGCCGCCGAGGTGACCAATCATATCCAAAACTGTCCCGTGATTTTTTACCGCATCAATTATGAAATTAGCCGTTTCCTTTATTATAAAATCACCTTTTTCAAAACCATAATTATCATTGAATGATTTGAAATTATCAAGGTCAATCCAAAGCACCGCAAATTTTTCTCCGGAGGAAATTCTTTTTGTGATTTCTTTTTCAATTGAAACATTTCCAGGAAGTCCGGTCAGAGGATTTACGGCGCGGGTCTCGTGATACCTGTTAAGAATTCCTTCAACGCGAGCAGCAAGTTCATACGGGTCAAACGGCTTCGTTAGATAGTCGTCGGCGCCTAATTTAAGACCTGTAATTTTATCTTTAGTCTGTGATTGCGATGTAAGCATGATAATCGGAAGCAGACGGGTTGACGGGGTTTCCTTAAGTTTTTCACAGACCTCATAACCATTCATTTTCGGCATCATAACATCAAGAATAATCAAATCAGGTATTTCTTTTAATGCCGATTCATATGCATCCTGCCCGTTATTAAACGATATGACAGTATGCCCTTCTTTTTCAAGGGTGATTTTTATCAGTTCGGATATTCCAAAATCGTCGTCGACAGCAAATATTTTTGCCATAACTAATACCGGAGATTAGGAAAATGGAAATTAGGAAATTAGAGGTAACCCTAATCTCTTAATCTCTTAATCTCTGTCTCTCTATCCTCCGATTGTAATAACGGTCACCACGATCAATCCGCCAACTGTTATAACTGAAATTACAATTCCGAGCGGCGTAGAAAAAAAACTTTTTTTCTTTTGTGTTATTCCTCCTTCGGTTTTTGTCGTCTGATAAACTTTTATTGAAACGGTTGATATATTCCCGGAAGAATCTTTTGAGTTAACCTTTATAATATTTTCACCGGGTATTAAAGAAACATCAGAAGTGAATTTCCCGTCGGGGTCAATAGTAACATAGTCACCATTTATATCAACAAGTGATTTCACCTCGGCAATACCTTTTATTTTTATAGTTTTATCGGCAAACTTTGTGCCATCGGCCGGCTCATCAATTTTAAGAGCGGGCAGGGTTTTATCCAAAAAAATTTCTTTTGACGATGAAATTATACCCTCTGCGCCGGAAGAATCCAGATAGGCAACCCGCCAAAAATATTTACCTTCAGAAATGTTCACTTCTTTGACATCAAATTTCTCATATATCGGCTTGATTTCATCATACACCATATTTATAAAATTTTTATCCTTCGCAATTTGAATATGATAGTGAGTTATATCCAGCCACGACGAGGACGAAGCGGATTTTGACAGTTGCCCCCCGATATTGATTTCCCCGATATCTTGCTTTACATCTTTTATTTGAGTGTTAATTTGAGAACCGATTTTTGGCTCAACAAGGTCGGCGGGAAAATCTATGTTGGGCGGAAGTTTTTTGGGTTCCATCGGCGGTAAATTTATTTTCACCTCAGTAGAAAAACCCTCCGGAACCATTATCGTTTTATTTTTTGCACTCACATCAACTGCACCTTTATAGACGGCAACGACTGTTGACTGGTCTTCTTTGACCTTTGTCTTATAATCGGCGACAGGAGTTTGGGGAGTAATTTTCGGCATAACGAAAGCTGTCGGAGTTCTTATCGGTATATTTGATGTTCTTATTTCGCCCGACAAAAGCCGCGTTTCTTCCGATTTTTCCTCCGGCTGAATTATAACAAGCGATGAAGGACCTATCGTCATCAAATTGCCCGACGGTGATTTTATCTCTGTATATGAACTTTCAAGCGTTCTTATGCCGTCTTTGTTATAAAGTTTTGTATTCGATTTTGCATCTGTCCAGTCCATTTCTGCCTGACGCCGCATTTTTACCTCGCGGGTAACCGATATAACCGTTGAAGAACGCAACTGTTCTCTTATAAGCAAAACCGGAATTTTTAGTTTCATCCCGGGCAAAACATTATTGGGGTCGGCGGTAATGTTGTTAAATTTTAAAATCTCCGGCCAACGGGAAGGTTCTTTAAGATAATAATTCGCTACACTCCATAGCGTATCGCCGGATTTTACCTCAATTTCCTGAAGTTGCTGGGAATAGAGACAATTAAAAATGAAAAATGAAAAATGAAAAATGACACAAAGTGTCACCCCGAACTTGTTTCGGGGTCTAAAGAGATGCTGATACAGATGCTGAAACAAGTTCAGCATGACATTTTTAATTTTTAATTGATAATTTTTAATTGCCGTTATACGCATATTTCACCTTTTTCATTTTTTTTCAAACCTTTAGGGATTGAAAAAATAAATTGCGAACCCCCACCCAGTTTCGACTCAACCCAAATTTTTCCGAGATGCGCCTCAACAATATATTTTGTAATCGTAAGCCCGATGCCTGTACCACCGCGGCTACGACCCGTAACCTGCTGAAACTTATCAAAAATTTTATCCAGGTATTCCGACGGTATTCCCTCGCCGGTATCAATAACAGCAATCTGGACATCCGTGTTTTTTTCTTTTGCAGAAATAGTAACCTTGCCGTCAAGGGGCGTATATTTAATGGCGTTGCCGACCAGATTTATCAGAACCCGTTCTATCAATCCCTCGTCGGCGGAAATTGTTGTTGACGGCATATCAGCGCAGGAAAGTTCAAGTTTTCCCTCCATCGCTTTTGACATCATACTGCCGCAAACCCTTTCTGCTAAGTTTTTTACATCAAACTGGACAAGCGACAATTCCATTTTTCCTACTTCTAATTTTGCGACATCAAGTATGTCGTTTATCATTCCTAAAAGACGGTTTGACGATTTATTGACGATATCAAGAAAATGTTTCTGCTTCTCGTTAATCGGACCGACGGAACCGTCAAGCAAAAACTTCAAAAAACCCAGCATAGAGGTTAACGGGTTTCTTAAATCATGGGTTATGCCGTGAAAGAAATCCTCCTTCATTTTTTCCACTTCTTTAATGCCTGTTATATCACGCATAATAAAAATTATCCCGACGATTTTTCTTTTATTTGAGTCAGTAATAATCTGGGTTGAAACGGATACGAAAAACGGTTTTGACGACGATAAATCAACCTCTAAAACCTTTTCCGGTTTTTCATAAACCTGTTTCATCGCCGAAACCAGCATTTCATTTTTAACGATATAAAATAAAGGTTCTTTCGTATCGCGTGGAACCCCGAGCATTTCTGAAGCCCTGTTATTCATAAGAACAATTCTATTGTTTTCATCGGTAAGAATCAGTCCGTCATTTATTGAATATACGATTGCCGAAAGTTTATCCGCCTGCATTCTTGTATAGTGGGAAAGTTCTGTTATCATATGGTTGAAATTAACCGCCAAATCGCTCATCTCGTCTCTTGATTTAATTTCAACCTTCTTTGTAAAATCGCCGGCGGCAACATTTTTTGAGACATCTATTACTTTGAGAATCGGTTTTGAAAGTGACTCTGCAAGAATATAGGAAACTAAAATTGAAAGAAATAACGCCACTAAAATTATAACCGTTGCGGTGTTTCTCATTTTATAGACGAATGAATACGCCTCCTTTTTTGTCTGCTGAAATATAATGCTCCATCCGAGTTTTTTTGCGGGCGCAAAAGCGCCTATCATTTCTATGCCATTTTTGGAGACGAATTCCTGACTGCCTGCCCCTGCACGCAAAATTGCTTCTTTTACAATCGGTTCGCCGGAAACATCCTCAAAATTCACGGCACGATTTTTGTCCTTGTGGAAAATAATTCTTCCCGCTTTATCAACTATGAACATAGAACCTGTTTTTCCTATGCGGGTTTCATCAACAATTTTCGAAATACTATCAAGCGAAACGCAGATTTTAAGAATATAATTATTGGCAAGTGGAAAATAAAAATCTATCAACGGATTTTCCTGCTCGTAATGTATAGGACTTATTAGGTATGTGTGCGACTTTTTTATTTCCAGAAAAAATTTGTTTTTCAGATAATTTTTCGGGCGCGGTGGGGATTTTTCAAATTTCGGATTTGATGCCACTACCTCGTCGCCTTCGGTGTCAATTATTGAAGCCCTTACAAAATCATCGGAGGCAATAAGAATGTTCCTCAAAATTCCTATTTGTTCAAACGAAGACAAATATTCCTGACGCTGAGATGCAATGACAAAACTCATTCGCCTGTCTATATTCGTAATTTTTTCGTCAATTTGAGAAGATAGCGATGTTGTTATGTTTATATGATGCTCCAACATAAGCGTCTGCAACATTTCCTTATTTATGTTGACAGTCACAAAACCTATAACTGCCAGCGGTACAACTGAAATTAAAATTATAAAAATTAAAAATTTCGGAAAAAGTTTTATTTTCATTTCTCTATATATGTCTTGTAAATCAAAGTCCCTGAACGGTTCACATCAAATAAAATTCCCTCTGTTAAAGACGCTTTTTTTGTTACCATCTCAAATTCGGCAAGCGTCGTGGTTTTTTTTCTGTTGATTGCCCTGAGCACATCGCCGGCATAAAGCCCGAATTCCGCCGCTTTTGAACCGCTTGCTATATCAACAATAACAACACCTTGTTCATCGGGCGTTACATTTAATTCTTCAGCCATATCTTTCGTGAATTGTTTTACTTTCATACCGAGCCACGAGCCGGTTTTTTCGCTTTTTCCGGATGCTTTCTCCTCAACAGAAGCGACCTGTTCTTCCGTCCACTCGCCGAGCACGACAGAAATAATTTTTTTTGAATTATCCCGCCAGACGACAACGTCAATTTTTTTATTCGGAGCAGCGTCAGCGACAATATCCTGAAGTTTTTCGGCGGATTCTATTTTTTGACCGCCAAATTCCAGAATTATATCGCCTCTTTTAATTCCTGCTTTATCGGCCGAAAGCCCGCTTACCACGTCCGTTACCGCTACGCCGGTCTTTTCTTTAAGTCCGGACTGTTTAGCAAAAACATCGTCAACCTTTTCAATTTTTACGCCGAGAAAACCTCTTTCTACTTTTCCTTTTGTCTTTAAGGGTTCCAAAATTGCTTTTGCGCGATTTATCGGTATCGCAAATCCGACACCGACGGAACCGCCCGACTGGCTGTATATCATAGTGTTTATCCCTATAATCTCGCCATGGATGTTGACAAGCGGCCCACCGGAGTTACCCCTGTTTATGGAAGCATCCGTTTGAATCACATCTCTGTAGACATTTCCCTCCGCTTCCACATTCTGTCTTTTTGCCGAAATAATGCCGACGGTAACGGTCTGTTCAAGTCCGAACGGCGAACCGATGGCAATTGCCCAGTCACCAACCCGGATGCTGTCGGAATCACCGAGTTTTGCAACTACAAGTTTCCCCGATGGTTTTATTTTTACGACAGCCAGATCCGTTTTTGCATCTTTACCAATAACCTTTCCGGAATATTCTCTGTCATTTGCAAGTTTTACGGTGATTCTCTCGGCATCTCTTACGACATGATAATTAGTAAGAATATAACCGTCTCTGTCAATAACAACTCCGCTTCCGGCGCCTTCAACTCTTCTCCGATTGTAATATCTTTTTTGAGGAAAATTGCGGCGGGGCGTGGACTGGCCGAAGAAATCGTCAAAAAAATCTTCAAAAGGGTCGGCGAAGAAAAAATTAAACGGAACAACTTCTTTAAGAACTTGCTCCGTATAAATTGAAACAACCGTCGGTTTTACTTCTTCCGCAACATTAACAAACGCTTCCTGTAAATTCAGAACCTCCTGCGAGACCGATGTTTTTACTCCGTAATCCTGATTTGATTTTTTCTGCGATTTGCCGATAATAAACGCTAAAATAAAAAGCCCTGAAAACAGAACGGCCAATAACAGATTTTTTCTTAAAGAGTTCGGATTTTCCATAAAAACCTCCAAAAAACCACTGAACCGGCGCGGAACTTATACACGGAACTGACCCAGAACTGTTCCCGCTTCTGTGGAGTTTACCCCGATGTCTATCGGGGTTTTCCTTTGTTTCGTGTCTGTCCCGTGTTTCTCATTTTGACCTCAATGCCGGGACCTGAATAACCGTTTCGCTTATCGGGACATCGTAACCTATAATATCAAAAATATCGCCTGACGGTAAAAAACCGGCAACAATATATCCCCACTTTTTCGGATTGCCTAAAATATAGTTTTCAGGAATTCTCACTTCAATTAAATTATTATCTAAAAAATTATTGACCGCGAAAAATCCTACTCTAACGGGAGGTCCTGTTCTGTTATATCTAAAAAGTTTTGCCGAATTTGTTGAGACGGAAACGGCATATTCCCATGCGGAAAGTGAGTCGGTAAAACCGTTGTGCCCTCCGATAAAAGAGGTGCTACCGGCATTATTTTTTTTATTCAGGTCAATGTAAATGTCAATAACCTCATCGGATACCGACGAAATAAAAATATCAAAAACAATTTCAATAGTTGATTTTTTCACTCCGAACGCTAATAAACTGCAGGAACTCAAAAAAATATTATCCGTATCATCGGCAAAATAAAGGATGTATTCGCTGGTGGTCGCATCCAAAAGCGGATTGCGACTTGACGAAATATAAATCGGAACCGATATTTCAGGCGGCAAGTCCTGACCTATTGCCCTGTAGACATTTGAAAGCCCGGCGCGAAACCACAGGTCATTCTCTTTTTTTTTATCTTCATCGCAAGATTTATAATTCTCAAACCAGATGGGTTTTTCCAGATTGTAAAGTTCTTCTTTCGCGGCATCAAATTTTTCAGCATCGTAAAATTTGGAATTAGCGTATTCGGTCAATTTTAATTTTGCACGTTTAATATACTCCCAAGCAAGATTTTGAACCGGCAAGCCCGACCACCGTGATAAATCCGCAGGGATAATATCGGTTTGACTCCGTAAATCCTTTTGAACGCTAAAGGATGTCACAAAAACGGAGTATCCCGACTGTACTAAAATTTTAATAATATCCTCAGAAATAATATCTAAATACGGATAAAAAACGGACGCTTCTTCACCAAAAACTTCATAATAAACTTTCTTGCCATTTTCTATCTGCTCCTTGACATCCTCGTTAAGTTTAGCATTAAAAAGCACGGGCAGTATAACTTCGGTATAGGTAGTTCCGGCAAATATATATTTTTTCCCCATATAAAGTTTTTTCACTGCGGCTTTGTTTTCATCAGACAAATTTTTAAGCAACATCGGCGGAATTACCAGAATATCCTGCGTTGATGTAGATACTCCGAGTGTAAAAATGTTTTTCAGGTCTTCCTCGTTCGTTATATATACAACAGAACCGTAAGAAGAAGTTGTCAAAAACAAAAACAAAATAAGCCACAGATTATCACAGAATTTCACTGAAGTGTCTTTTTCTGTGCTTTTTCTGTGTAATTCTGTGGCATTCTTAAAAATAACTCTTTTCATTTTTTCTCATAAATCCATCTTAAGCGAGCGACTATTTACTCTACAATTAAAACTGAAACCCGCCCGCCTTTACCGTCGTCGGCAGAAACCGGATTTTGCGAATCTAACGACCACACGCCATCCGCTTTAAATTTATAAGTGTATCTGCCGGGTTTAATTTTTAATGTCGCTTCCCAAACACCTTCGGCATTTTTAGCCATGACGCCTTTTCTTCCGTCCCAGTTATTGAATGTTCCCGCAACAAAAACTTTTTGTGCAGCATGGGCTTTATACTGAAAAACCACTCCGCTTTCCGTTAACATCGGATATGCCGTTTTTTCCTCAACAACTGCTTTTTGCTCCACAGGAATTTCCGTTGGTCGTTCTTTTTTAACCGGTTCCGGTAACGACGGCGTTTCTTTTACTATCTTCGGTTTTGATTCTCTCATTTCCCGGACTCTTTCAACCAGCATCAAAGAAGGAAATGCCACAATTGCAATTCCTAAAATAAACCCCACCCACAAAAGAATTTTTTTCGTCATTTTAGTCCTCCTAAACGCTGATTACCGCTGATTTGATACCAACTGAACGCTGATATATTTTATCTGCGGACATCTGCGTTATTTATCTGCGGTCATCTGCGTTATCTTGTTTAAGATTATTATTTTTGATGCACTTTCGCACACAGAAGTAAAAAGATACGCTTCCTCAAAATTTTTTCCGACGGCAAAAGAACCGTGACCTTTAACGACGACAACCTTATACTTACTTAAAAGTTTAGGCAAATTTTCGGCAACGCATTCGGAAGATATCACTTCTTTACATTCGGTTAAAACAGGAATTTCTGGCAGATAATAATTACCCTCCATATCAACCGGAATAATTTTTTCAGAGTTGAGCGAAAGAGCAATCGCATTCGGCGGATGGGCGTGAACAATCGCCTCTACCTGCGGATTGGCAAGATAAATCGCCCTGTGAACCTTAATCTCAATTGATGCACCTTTGTCTCTCTTGTCGTCTTTGAGATTGACCGCTACAAAATCCTGAAATGACAAATCACCCAAACGGGCGCCGTGACGGGTTATGTATATGGTGTTTGCCCGACGGCAGGAAACATTCCCGCTGTGCGAATTGTTCAAACCCTGCATCGTCATTTCCCT
>PEVQ01000069.1 GCA_002780205.1 Elusimicrobia bacterium CG06_land_8_20_14_3_00_38_11 | reverse complement strand
TTTAACTTTCAGTGAAGTTCTGTGAAATTCTGTGGATTACAAAGGCGCCACAGGAGTACACAGAAATAACACAGAAAAAACTTCTGTGAAGTTCTGTGAAATTCTGTGGCTGAATTACAGAACCATTTGTTATATAGGGATTTTATTTATGAAAAAATATTTTTCATTGCTGTTACTATTCACTGTCTTTGCCGGATGTGCTTCAACAAAGCACAAAATTAAAGCGACATCTCCGAATACGGAAGTTGTTGAGGCAGAGGGAATGGCGCCTATCGTCAACAACGACATAAACGGTGCAAAAAAAACATCTTTGCACGAAGCACTCAAAAATGCACTCGGGCTTGTTATAGGCGTATATGTTTCGCAGGAGGCACTTGTCTCAAAAGCAATTCTTATTGAGGACAATATCACATCTCAGACAGAGGGATACATTGAAAAATATGATGTCATCAAAGAATGGCGGGACGGTGATTTTTACAAAACAAAAATCAAAGCGCTCGTAAGGAAAGAGGATTTATCGGCAAAACTGAAAGCACTGGAACTTGAACCGAAAAAACTCGGCAATCCCGTCGTATCACTGAAAATTGACGAGATTATTGACAGTCAGCCGTCGTTGACAAAATACGCCGAGTCGGAATTAAAAAATAAATTTATTGAAGCGGGTTTTACCGTTTCGGACTCGGCAATTTCAGATATTATTGTGAACGGCAAAGCCGACTCAAATTTCAACACTGATGCTGGACTCGGAGGCATGATTTCCTATCGTGCTACGGTAACGGTTGCGGTGATGAAAACAGGTTCCAGCGATGTGCTCGCAACAGATGAAAAAACTTTCGGCGGTGTGGATGTGACCAAGTCAGCCGCTGCGAAATCATCAATTATGAACTGTGCCAAAAAAATAGGAGAGCAACTGCCACAGACGGTTCTTAAATTTTTGAGGGAACGCTCCGTTGTCCGTCTGACCGTCTCAAATGTTGAAAATATAAATAAACTCAACGATTTTACAAGGTCGGTCCGTGCATTAACAGAGATTCGCGATTGTTTCGTTAGAAATTATTCAAATAGTGTTGCTTTACTTGATTTGGACTTGAAAAAGGGTACTGCAACTGATATCGCCAAACGGCTTGAACAGAATACAAACTTTAATATAAAAATAACAAAAACCGGCGCTTACGATATTTCTGCCGAGTTACAAACGGGAAGTGGGAAGTAGGAAGTGGGAAGTGGTTTTGGTTTAATTACCCCCTACTCACTACTGCCTACTCCCTGACTTTAACTGCCGGCGTAGCTCAGCGGTAGAGCAGCGGTTTTGTAAACCGCTGGCCGGAGGTTCGATCCCTCTCGCCGGCTTTTTATACCAAAACAAAAATCTTCTATCGGAGGTTTTTTTTATCTTTTATTGTGAAACTTTTAGTATAAAATTACATCAAAATCGGAAGAACAATCGGAGGTGTTTATGGAAAAAAGCATCAAGGAAATTGATGAGATTGTGAAGAATGAGTCGTTGTTTGTTTCGGAGGTTATGGGGGAATTGGAAAAAACAATTGTCGGACAAAAGTATCTTTTACAACGGTTACTTGTAGGTTTGCTTTCCGACGGACATATTTTGCTTGAAGGTGTTCCGGGACTTGCCAAAACGCTTGCCGTTAAAACCCTCGCACAGTCGGTTGATTGTAAATTTTCACGGATACAGTTTACACCGGATTTGCTTCCGGGCGACATCATCGGAACGATGGTTTTTAATCCGAAGACGGGTGATTTTGCCGTGAAAAAAGGTCCTGTTTTCGCCAATCTAATTTTAGCGGATGAAATAAACCGCGCCCCGGCGAAAGTACAGAGTGCCCTGCTTGAAGCGATGCAGGAAAGGCAGGTTTCTATTGCTGAAAAAACATTTCCGCTTGACGAACCGTTTATGGTGCTCGCCACTCAAAATCCGATTGAACAGGAAGGCACATATCCTTTGCCGGAAGCCCAGATAGACAGATTTATGCTGAAATTAAAAATTACCTATCCTGATAAAAAAGAGGAAAAAGAGATTATGGAAAAGGTTTCATCAAATAATTTTGAAGCCGTAAAAAAAGTCGTAAATTCCGACAGAATAAAAAAAGCGCGCTCGTCGGTGCGGATGGTTTATATGGATGAAAAAATAAAGGATTACATAGTTGATATTGTTATTGCAACCCGTCAACCCGATGATTATAAAATAAAGGATTTGAAAAACATGATTTTGTATGGTGCATCCCCGCGTGCTTCAATTTATCTTGCCGAAGCGTCAAAATGTTATGCTTTTATATCGGGGCGCGGTTATGTAACTCCGGAAGATGTTAAAAATATCGCACCCGATGTTTTGAGGCACAGAATAATTCTTACTTACGAAGCCGAGGCGGAAAACATTACATCCGAAGATATTGTGAAACGGCTTCTTTCAGAGGTTGAGGTTCCGTAAATGCTCGCCGCCGACCTGATAAAAAAAATCAGAAAAATTGAGATTAAAACCGGAAAAATGGTCAACGAAGTTTTTGCCGGAGAATATAAAAGTGTTTTCAAGGGTCGGGGAATGGAATTTTCTGAAGTCCGTGAATACCAGTCCGGCGACGATATAAAGACAATTGATTGGAATGTTTCTGCGAGATACGGCAACC
Source organism: Elusimicrobia bacterium CG06_land_8_20_14_3_00_38_11 (assembly GCA_002780205.1). GTDB lineage: Bacteria > Elusimicrobiota > UBA8919 > UBA8919 > UBA8919 > UBA8919. The sequence goes on along the minus strand of PEVQ01000069.1, from coordinate 7,176 downwards.
TGTTCGTAAAAAAATTCATAGAAGAACGGGAACTCACCATAATACTTCTCATTGATATTTCCAAATCGCAAAAATTCGGTTGCCAAAAATCAAAGATAGAATTGGTTGCCGAACTTTCCGGTATTATCGGTTTTTCCGCCTTAAAAAATAACGACCGCATCGGAGTAATTTTATTTTCGGACAAAATAGAAAAATTCATCCCGCCGAAAAAAGGGAAAAAACACTGTTTGAGGATAATAAGCGAAGTTTTGTCTGCACAGGCGGAATACGGAACTGATATATATAATTCACTTGATTATTTGAACAGGGTAATAAAAAAGCGCGCGGTCGTTTTTCTTATTTCCGATTTTTTAGACAGCGGTTACGAAAAGTTGCTTAAAATCACATCAAAAAAGCATGACCTGATTCTTGTTAATGTAGGCGACCCGATGGAATATAAAATTCCGGATTTCGGTATTTTTCACTTCGTAGACGCAGAGACATCAAAAGATATTTATGTTGATGCACGCAAGTATATTTTTACAAAAAATTTCCAAGATGCAAAAAAAGGTGATTTTGAATATCTTGAAAATACCGCAAAAAACATGGGAATTGATAAATTGAATCTTTATACGGACAAACCGTATATTTTATCGTTGATACTTTTTTTTAAGGCGCGAGAAAAAAAGTTCAGATGAAAAAGGCCATATTTGTTTTATATTTTCTATTATTTTTTTGCCGATCTCTTTTTGCTGATGTTGCTATTTTTGCGTATCTGAACAAAAATAAAATAACCATTGGCGATAATATAAAATTAACGATTAACTTGGAATATACCAATGATGTAAAAATAAGTTCCGCTGTTTTTGAGAATAACTTAAAAAATTTTGAAATTAAGGATTATAAGTTTTCTCAAGGAAGAAAAAAATATGTTCTGTTCGGGCGATATGTCAAAAAATATGAATATCTGCTTTCAACATTTACTACCGGCATTTATCCGATTTCGCCTTTTTCTATAAGTTTTACAAATCCCGCAGGTATAATTGCACAAGCCCAAACCCAGCCGCTGAAAATTGAGGTTGTAAGTTTGCTGGATAAAGAAAGTGTTGCGGATATTAAAGATATAAAGCCGCCTGTAAATGTAAAATCAAAATCATTTTTATATCTATTGTCTATTTTATTGCTAATATTTTTAGCAATATTTTTACAAAAGTTTTTTCATAAAGATTTACCGTCGGTCATACTTTCTGAAATAATTGACCCGTACAAATATGCCGTCGGTGAATTGGCAAAACTTGAAAGCGCGAATTTAATTAAAGAAGGAAAGATTAAGGAATTTTTTATTATATTAACCCGTATAGTGCGGATTTATCTGTCAAAAATTTTTGAGGTAGATATAATTGATATGACAACTTCGGAAGCAATAAGGGCACTGCGTGAAAAAAATGCAGATAAAAAGTTTTTGATGGATTTACGAGAATTTTTTAACTTTGCTGACCTTGTAAAATTTGCAAAATATATTCCGGATGAAAAAGAGACAATTTTTAATCTGGAAACTGCAAAAAATCTAATAGAATCGGTTAGGCCCTTGCCGCCAAAAATATCCGAAACAAAAAACGGTGTAAAACAATGAGATTTTTTTATCCGTATTTTTTATTATTGATTCCGATTTTGCTCCTCGGCCTTTATTATAAAAAAAAGAAAAAACTTGATGGTTCTTCGAGAATAATTTATTCGGATATAAAAATTTTCGGCAACTTAAAAGTTCCTTCTGGAAAAAAAATAACGGACGGTTTAAAAATTATAGCAGTGATTCTCGTAATTATCGCCCTTGCACGGCCGCAGGGAGGGGAAAAATCCTCGGATTTTACAAAAAATGGCATAGATATAATTCTCTGCATAGATACTTCAACTTCAATGTTGGCTGAGGATTTTAAGCCGCAAAACCGTTTGGAAGCGGCAAAAGAAGTCGTTAAAAAGTTTATAAAAGCAAGAAAAGATGACCGTATAGGTGTAGTGGTTTTTTCAGCGGTCGCTTTTACCCAATGCCCGCTGACGACCGATTACGGGTCATTGCTTGATTTCATTGATAAAATTGAAATTGGAATGACTCAAACCGACGGTACTGCTATCGGCACCGCTATACTCACATCTGTTAATCGTCTTAAGGATTCAACCGGCAAAAGTAAGATAATAATTTTACTTACCGACGGTAGAAATAATATGGGCGATGTTGACCCTGTTACCGCTTCTAAATCAGCCGCTGCATTTGGAATAAAAATTTATACAATAGGCGCCGCCGGCATAGGTGCTTCGCCGTATCCGGTTGATGATCCGATTTTCGGAAAGAGATATGTTTGGATGAAGGAGGACCTTGACGAACCGACTCTTTTACAGATTGCGAGAGAAACGGACGGACTTTATTTCCGCGCGAAAAATAAGGGAGCGCTTGAAGAAATTTACAAAAAGATAAATGCGATGGAAAAAACAGAATATAAAACCCAAGAGTATGCGGATTTTAATGAACTGTATATTTGGTTTTTAATACCTGCTGTTTTGCTGTTTATTGTCTTACTATTTTTAAGAATTTTTGTTTTTAGGACGGTGCCGTAATGGAGTTCACCGATACATTTTTTCTTTATTTTTTAATCGTTATAATTCCGATTACTATTTTTGCGGAATATGCGTCGGAAAAACGGAAACGGGATTTTATAAAATGTATTTTTTCCGCGGAAAATATCCGTAATCTTTTTGTAAGGTATGATTTAAGAATTATTGAACTTAAAAAAGTACTCGGAATTATCGGTTTGTTTTTCCTTGTTTTTTCACTTTCGGGACCGCGATTCGGGTCTAAACTTGTCAGTATTAAAAAACACGGAGTTGATGTGATAATAGCGGTTGATGTTTCAAAAAGTATGCTGGCCGAGGATATAAAACCGAACCGTCTGGAAAAGGCGAAACTTGAACTCAGATCGCTTATTGATAACCTGTCGGGCAATCGTATCGGATTGATAGCATTTGCAGGCAAACCGTTTTTGCAATGTCCGTTAACTTTGGATACTTCCGCCGCAAAAATTTTTCTTGATTCCATTACAACCAACCTTATACCTGTTCCGGGCACCGCGATAGCGGAAGCGATAGCACTTGCGACGAAAAACTTTGTGCAGCAGGAAAGAAAGTATAAGGCACTTGTAATTTTAACCGACGGCGAAGATAACGAGGGTGATGTTGAAGAGAGCGCTCTTGCGGCTAAAAAGGAAGGTGTGAAAATTTTTACAATCGGTTTTGGAACAGCACAAGGCGAACTTATTCCGGAGAAAGATTCTGCCGATAAAATTATAGGTTATAAAAAAGATAAAAAAGGTGAAACCGTTATGACGAAACTTAACGAAAATATGTTGCAGAAAATCGCATATACCACCGGTGGAAAATATTATCAGTCAACTGACGGCGAGATAGAGGTTTCCCGCATTTCCGAGAATATATCCGATATGGAGACGAAACAGTTAAAAGCGAAAAAATACGAAAGGTATGAAGAAAAATTTTACTATTTTGTTCTTATCGGTTTGATTTTAATTCTTGCGGAAACCTTTTTACCCGACAGTTTCAGAAAAAGAATATGAAAAAGATTTTGCTGTTTCTGATTGCGGTTTCAATTGCTGCCCAATGGCTTTATCCGTCCATAAGAAGCAATTTAGGTAAAGGCAATAGCGCCTATAAAAAGGAAAAATATGATGCGGCATTGGAAAAATATAAACTTGCGGAAACGGAAAAACCCGATTTGCCGGAGACGATGTTTAATCTTGGGAATGTTTATTATAAAACCGGCAATTACGAAGATGCAATAAAAAATTACGAGAAAGCGACATATTCAAAAGATATTATTTTTCAGAGCAAAGCGTATTATAATATCGGGAATGCTCTATACAGAGTCGGCAAACTTCCAGAGGCGATTCAACTTTACAAAAAGGCACTTGAATTAAATCCGAATGATAAGGATGCAAAATTGAACATAGAATTCGTTCAAAAAAAATTAAAGGAGAATATAGATAAAAACACCAAACAATCGTCTCAAAATACGCAAAATCAAAATAAAAATAAAAATGAAAAAAATCAGGGTAAAGATAAACAAGATAAAAAAAGCGGTGAAAAAGAAAAAAAAGACAGGATGTCAAAAGAGGATGCAAAAAGATTATTAGAAACGGTCGGAGATGAAAAAAAACCGAAAGAAAAGGCGAACATAAAAATGCCTCTTTTTAAGATGCCGGAAAAGGATTGGTAAGATGAAAAAATCAGAGATTAAGAAAATAGAGATTAAGAGATTAGAGAAAAAAAGTTTTAAGGTTTTGATTTTACTATTCTCTATTCTCTATTCTCTATTCTCTGCCATTTATGCTGAGATTAACATCAATGCTTCCGTAGATAAAAATACCGTCAATTTCGGCGATTCAATTATTCTTCAAGTTGTCGTTTCTGGAGATGTCTCAAATATTCCCAAGCCCGAATTGCCGTCTTTAACCGATTTTAATGTTTACTCATCAGGCACATCGCAAAATATTTCTTTTGTTAACGGACAGGTCTCATCATCAGTAACATATAATTTTATTTTATCTCCGAATAAACCGGGAAAGTTCACAATCGGCGCTGTTAGTTTAATCGTTGCAGGTAAAAAATATTCCACGGCACCAATCAACATAGAAGTTCTCCCGTCCGGATCATCACCATCGCAAAAACAGGTTAATCTTCCCCAAACGGATATATCATCGCAACATAATAGAGAAATATTTGTTACGGCAGTTCTTGATAAAAAACGGGTTTTTGTTAATGAGGCAATAACATATACATTCAGATTTTTTACGGCAAGAAATCTGTACTCCAATCCGGAATACCGCCCGCCGAATTTTACCGGTTTTATGGTTGAAGATTTACCGCCGCAAAAAAACTATCAGACAATCATAGACGGCAAGAGATATAATGTTATTGAAATAAAAACGGCATTATTTGCGACATCGCCGGGCAATTATAATCTTGGTGAGGCTTCGTTATTGGCAAGTGTTAGGGATTTTACTAATGACCCGTTCGGCAATTTTTTTGATGACGATTTTTTTAAGGGTTTTTTCGACGGCGGGAAAACGGTTTCTGTAAAATCAAAACCGTTAAGCGTAGAAGTATTACCGCTGCCGTCGGAGAACAAGCCGGCAAATTTTTCCAGTGCAGTCGGAAGTTATGATATAAAATCTTCCGCGGACAAATCCGAAGTTGAAGTAAATAATCCGATAACTTTAACGGTTACTATTTCCGGATTCGGCAATGTAAAATCAATTTTAGAGCCTAAATTTCCGAATATTGCCGGCGTTAGAAAATATGATACGATTTCATCTGTCAACATTTCCAAATCAAATTATAAAGTCAGCGGTTCAAAAACCTTCAACACGGTCATTGTTCCGTTAAATCCCGGATATGTAATAATTCCCGAATTTGAATTTTCATATTTTAACCCATCTGAAAAAGAATATAAAAGAATAAAATCCAATTCTATAAAAATAAAAGTCAAACCATCAACCGGCTCCTCGTCGGTAAAATTACCGGTTGCATCTTCCGGAATAAATATAATAGAACAGGATATAAGATTTATTAAGACGAATATCGGAAAAAAATCTGATAATAAAACGATTTTTCTCGTTAGTAATATTATTTTTATAATTTCCGTTTTGATTTTTCTGGCATCTTTCAGTTGCAATAGGTATAACTATTTTATATCTAAAAATTACAGTTTAATAAAAAGCCGGCGGGCATTTAAGGAATTTGAAAAATCAATAAAAAACCTGATTAAAAACGGTGTAAAAAGCGAGGAGTTTTACGGCGGTATTTATGAATCGTTAATAAAATATATTTCTGATAAAACCAGGATGGCAGTTTCCGGATATACATTCGGCGAAATGGAAAATATTTTGCTTAAAAAAAATCTTAATGCGGATAACATAAAAGAAATAAAAGAAATTCTTGAAAATGCAAATTTTATGAGATTTGCTCCGTCTGTTAAAGGGAGTATTGACTTTAAAGCGGAAGCAACTAAAATAAAAGAAACGGTTCGCAATATAGAAAAAGGGTGGAGGATATGAAGAAGATAATAATTTTTTTATTTATGGTAACAGACCTGTTTTCGGTATTATTTGCCGTGCAGGAAGATAAAAATTTTCTTTCAGGATGTAATTTTTACGAAAATGCGGAATATGAGAAAGCGCTTGAGATGTTTAAGTCACTTGAAAAAGATTATCCGACGGCAAATCTTTATTACAACATCGCCAATAGTTATTACCGACTGGGAAAAATAGGTTATGCCTTGCTGTATTATGAGAAGGCAAAAAAATTATCTCCGTTTGACGAAGATATCGGATTTAATATAAAAATTATATCCGGGATGATAAAAGAGGATGAAAATGAAAAAGGCCTTTTGGCAAATATAGATATGGGTGCAGCAAGATTACTTTTTTCCCTGTCAATCTTTTTTTTCGCAGGCATTATTTCAATAAAATTTTTAAGTTCCAGAAAAATATTATTTTGGCCATTTGTTGTTTCATCTTTAGCGGTAATTTTATTTTTATCGCTTTATTTTCTAAAATATCGCGGTCAATGTGAAACGATTGCGGTTGTAATAAAAAATGATGCCGAAATAAGATCCGGGCCAAACGATAATTTTAAGGTGAGTTTTACGCTTCCGGAAGGCAAGAAAGTAAATGTTCTTAGTAAATCCGGCGATTGGACGGAAATAGGCGTTAAATCAATGGGGCTTCGCGGTTGGCTTGAAACAAAAAACATAGAAATAATATGAGTGATGTAGTTTGCCGAAGATAACCTTGACAAAATAAAGCAATTTTGTATAATTACCTAAGTTAAAAATAATTGCGGGCGTTGCATAGTGGTAATGCCGAAGCCTTCCAAGCTTCTGATGTGGGTTCGATTCCCATCGCCCGCTATTAAGGCAATTAAAAATTAAAAGTTAAAAATGAAAAATGTTTTGATTAAGTAATAAAATTACCACAATTTTTAATTTTAAATCCCGCTATGGGCGGGACAAGTTTTTACATTTCAATTGATTTTTATCGGGCAGGTGGCGGAGCGGCCAATCGCAACAGACTGTAAATCTGTCGGGCTGTGCCCTACGAAGGTTCGAATCCTTCCCTGCCCATTTGTAAT
>PEVQ01000262.1 GCA_002780205.1 Elusimicrobia bacterium CG06_land_8_20_14_3_00_38_11 | reverse complement strand
TTCTAAATTCTTGCCATCGCTGTTGATAAGTTCATCGCTATCAAGGGAGGAAAAGGGGACGCTTCTATTTTTCACTCTATTTTTCACTTTGCAGTCCTCTTCTTTTTGGGACGTCCCTTATGCGACCACACCGGCTTCAATCCTTTGGCCGACTTCATTGTATCAATAAATTTCTTGCTACCATAAACATTGGTCTTGAAATATCTGTCCAGTTTCCGCCGGTCTTTTATCCCATCAAGCAAATATTCACCGTATATGCGGCATCTGGCGTCTTGTTTGTCCGACAGCCCCAGATATTCAGGATTATAATCCACCAACGGATTCCGCTCTGCTTTGAGATAAACTCCGGCGCTGGTCCAAGGGTAATTTTCGGCTTTTTCCACAATCCCGGCACGCACGGGATTTAATTCAATATATCTTCCGCATTCCAAAATATATTTCCCGTCTTGAATAACAAAACTTTTGAATCGTCCCTGCCATAAATATCCGGCACCGCCGTATTTCTTCCGGAAATAAGTCGCATATGCTAAATTCAAACCCTTCATCGCCGCGGCCAGTGCTGCGCCGTCTTTCGCCTGTAATATCAGATGATAATGATTTGTCATCAATACATAATGATAAATCCGCAAGTCAAATTTTTGCTTATAAAAGGAGAGCAATTTAAGAAATCGGGCGGGGTCATCATTATCCAGAAACACTTTTTGCTTGTTATTGCCCCGACTTAAAATATGGTAAGTTGCGTTTTCGTAGGTAAATCTTGCTTTTCTCGGCATTTCGTTATTCTTTGCCTTCACAATGATATTGTTGAAAAACCTAACAATATCCGATTACAGCGATAAAGTCGTCCTCGACTGCCAAAGCGAAACGGCGGGATGGGATTACTCAATTCAGAAAAATAGAAGCGTCCCTTTTTTACTCCTTTTTTACTTTTCTTTTTCTTCTTTTTCGGCTGGGGGTACACCGGCGGCTTTTTCAAGTATCGCCTTTTTTATCTCTTCTGAAATTTTCGGGTTTTCCCTTAAAAAAACTTTTGAGTTGTCCATCCCTTGGCCCAATTTTTCACCTTTATAAACGAACCAACTGCCGCTTTTTTCTACAACACCGTATCCCACGCCGGTATCAATTATGCTTCCCTCCGGCGAAATTCCATCACCAAAAATCATATCAAATTCAGCCTTCTTGAACGGCGGAGCAACTTTATTTTTCACAACTTTAACTCGAACCCTTGTGCCTATTGGAATATCACCATCTTTAATTGTTGTTACCCTTCTGATTTCCATTCGAACTGAAGAATAAAATTTCAAAGCCATACCGCCGGTTGTAGTTTCCGGATTTCCGAACATAACGCCTATTTTCATTCTGATCTGATTTATAAAAATTATTGTCGTCTTTGATTTTGCGACGATGGCGGTAAGTTTTCTAAGCGCCTGCGACATAAGCCGCGCCTGAAGTCCCATATGCGAATCACCCATTTCGCCTTCAATTTCCGCTCTCGGAGTGAGCGCTGCGACGGAATCAATAATAATTATGTCAATAGCATTGCTTCGGACAAGTTTTTCCGTAATTTCAAGCGCCTGCTCGCCGGAGTCCGGCTGGGAAATTAAAAGTTTGTCAATATCAACGCCTAATTTTGTCGCATAAACGGGATCCATAGCATGTTCGGCATCAACATATGCGCAGGTCCCGCCCAATTTTTGGGCGCTGGAAATTACCTGAAGACAGAGCGTGGATTTACCCGACGATTCCGGACCGTAAATTTCAATGATTCGCCCTTTCGGAATTCCGCCGACGCCAAGTGCCACATCAAGCCCGATAATCCCAGTCGGAATTGATTCAACTTTTTGATGCGGGCTTTCACCGAGCCGCATTATTGCACCTTTACCAAAATCTTTTTCTATCTGTGAAAGCGCCAACTCCAGCGCCTTTTCTTTATCCGATTTTTCCGCCTTTGACATAAAAACCTCCATTCAGGATTAAAAATTAAGTTTTTTCTTAATCCTTATCGCAGATTAAAACCTGCGACTATATCGCTTAATCCTGTTTCGCTTTATTATACCAGATTTTTTGTAAAAAACAATAGAAAATTATTTCTGTTCATTGCAATTTTAGTATAACACAAAATCTGTGTTTTGTCAACTGCTCTATTTTTTGAATTTTTTTCAGAGTAGTCCCTTTATGCCTTTTATGGGAATTATGAGCCATTCGGGGCGGGTGTTGAGTTCGTAGCCGAGTTCGTAGATCGCTTTTTCAAGCATAAACGCATCCAGCATAATTTTAAGTTCTTCCTTATCCTTGGGAACAAACGGAATGTCCTTTACCGTGTCAAGATATGCTCTCAAAAATGAGCCGGATACATATTTATACCACAAAACAGCCCACTGCTCTACTTCAGAAATATTTTCTGTTTTAACTGTAATGTTTTTATTCAGCGCGGTATATGCGGCATAA
>PEVQ01000012.1 GCA_002780205.1 Elusimicrobia bacterium CG06_land_8_20_14_3_00_38_11 | reverse complement strand
GACAATTTTACTTTCTTGCTTGATAAATCAAGCGACTACAATTTATGCTGGTGCAGGAACAACTGCTGTGCCATTTCTTAAAGAAGATGTCGGAGCAAGAGTATCTGGTATGGGTTCTGCATTTACTGCTGTAGCCGACGATGCCAATCTTATTTTTATCAATCCTGCCGGTTTGGATTATATTACAAATTGTGAAATTGCGACGATGTATAACAAAAGCATAATTGATACTTATTATGGTTTTTTAGGTGCTGTTTTACCAATAGAAAGTTTTACTCTTGGTCTTAGTTATCTCAAATATGACGGAGGCGATATTGAAATAAATTATCTTGATGGCACATCAAAAAAGGTTAAAGCAGAAAGTGACTCCGTTATTACATTTGGATTTGGGTCAAATTTTAGCGAGGAATTTTTCTCTGGTTTTAATGCAAAAATTATCAGCAGTGAACTTGGTGAAAAATATTCCGTCTCAACTGTTGCCGGAGATTTAGGGTTGATTTTTAGACCTGCAAATGATAGAATTTCAGTGGGCGTATCTTTTTTGAATTTAGGTGGTGAGTTAAAATACAGCAAAGCAAGTGAGTCGTTACCAATGACAATTCGCTCCGGTATTGCGTATAAAGTAATTGATTTGAAAAGACATTCATTGCTTCTGGCATTTGATACTATTAAAATCAAAAATGAAGATATGAAATTTGCGATTGGTTCTGAATACTGGTTTGAAAAACTTTTGGCATTGCGGCTTGGGTATAAGGTTTCTGATAGTATTACTTTCGGGCTCGGCTTAAATGCATTTAAGGGACAAATTGATTATAGTTATGTGCCAATGCTTGAAGAAACAACTCACAAAATTTCGTTCACTATGAAGTTTGGTTCTTCGGAATTATTTGATGTTGCCGAGAAATATTATGACAAAGGTATGTGTAACCGAGCAATAAATTATTGGTCAAAAATAGAAAAAGGTGAACCAGAATATGCTCAAGCAGAAAAAAGAATAAATGAAGCAAAAGGTAAATATGGAAAGGAACAAGAAGAGGCAGGAAAACTGATCAAAGGTAGAGAATCTGCAACTTTATTTGCTGACCTTTTGCAAGAATGGAACAGGGAGCATCCTAAAACCGGTGTTTCTCCTTCGCAACCGCTTGAAACAGGTTCAATCCAACCAGCATTACAAAGTGAACCAACACAATATCAGATTAAGCCACCAAAAGAAAAAACCAATCTTGCAGTTGCCGGTTTTGAAGGAAAAAATATGACCTCTGCTGACGCTGCAATCGTTTCGGATTTTTTACGGACGGATTTGGTGAAAACCGAGGTTTTTAATGTTGTGGACAGGGGAAATATGGAAAAAATACTTGCCGAAGCAGCATTCCAGCAAAGTGGTTGCACGACTTCTGAATATGCAGTCCAAATTGGAAAAATCTTAAATGTTCAAAAAGTAGTGACAGGTTCTTTATCCAAATTGGTGGGTATTTACTATATCAATATAAATATAACAGATGTAGAAACCGGAAAAATTATTTACGCCGACAAAGCAGAATGCCCAAGCCCCAGAGATTTATCCATCGCAATAACGAATATGGCGATAAAAATGGCTTACCAATTCAGCGAAAAATAAAACCACAAGACAGGCAAAGATTTCGCTTTGCACTCCAGAGTTGTTTGGAGTGTCAAACGAAAGTTTGAGCTGAACTGCAGAATTTTTTACCTGCTATTAAAATTTCCTTCTGAAAAAAAGTAAAATGATAACATGAGACCGTTGAAAAACCCCATATTTGTCATGCTGAACTCGTTTCAGCATCTCATTCACCGACGATAAACCAGACCCTTCATTTCATTCAGGGTGACAAATAATTGGCTTTTTCAACAATATCAAAATGATAACATGGCTCTAAAAGTTTTTGTAGAATTATTTATTGCAGGGCTCACGCTCGGTTTTGGTCCCTGTTTTTTATTTTGCGGTCCGATAATTTTTTCTTATATTTTTGCAAAAGGACTTAATCATAAAAGGGGTTTGTTATTCACAGTAATTTTTTCTTTAGGGCGAATAATTGCTTACAGTATTCTCGGATTGATTGCTGTTGCTTTTGTGAGTACTCTCGGAATTCAAAAAAATATTTTCAAACAGATTGCCGGAGTAATAATACTCCTTATGCTGCCGATTTACGATTTGGCAAAAGATAATAAACTTTGCAATTTTTTTCAGCGTTCTTTCGGCAAAAACATAAAAACAAACTCTTTTCTGCTCGGTGTTTTTATCGGGCTGACCCCTTGTGCGCCGCTTGTCGGAATCCTTACCTATATCGCCTGCAAGTCGGAAAATATTTTTTATGGGTTTTTTAACGGGTTTGTGTTCGGGTTGGGAACATTGTTTTCGCCTTTGATTTTTGTCGGATTATTCAGTGGACTTTTTACTTCTTATATTTCAAAAACCGGAAAGTTTTTTTTGATATTTAAGATAATCGCGAATATTGCTCTCGTTTATTTCGGAGTAAAACTACTTTTATGATTTTTAT
>PEVQ01000138.1 GCA_002780205.1 Elusimicrobia bacterium CG06_land_8_20_14_3_00_38_11 | reverse complement strand
TGCTTGCAAAAATCTTTTTTTCTATGTAAAGTTTCAGCCAGTGTGAAGGACTTAATAATCTTCGCACATATCTTAAAAATTTTCCAAAAAAAGTTCTGTACTTCAAAAGTGAAATCCAAATATATTTGCTATAAATACCTCCGGTAAGAAAATATAAATCCTGATAACAAACATTGCCTGTTCCGATTATCAAATCATATTTTTTCCTTTTTATCTCTTTTTCAGAATTGACAGCAAAACTTAAAATTTTCAGAACTGGCGGGAAGGGGATTGTTTTAATTTTATGAAAAACTATCTTTGGATTATTTACAATATCACATTTAGCGGCATATACAAAAACACTACAACCCTCATCGGCAAAAAGCACCGCAAGATTTCTCATATACCGTTCTGCACCGCCGGCATTGCTTATATTTTTATGAACAATTGCTATTTTCATTTTTTTTCTCAAAATACTCTGATAATTTTTCTAAAACGGTTTCAGCAAAGAGTTTTTCAAGTTCTCCCTGGATATATCCGTGAATACTTTCTGTCGAATGCCAGCCGTAAGCACCGTTTTTTTGTCCGTAAATTATAAAAGACGGGGTTTTTTGGCTAACCGCTATATGTGCCGGTGCTGAACTTGTCCCAATGTGAAGTGAACAGTTTTTTATAAGTGCCGCTAAATCAAGAATATCAAAATCATCAGAAAGTATGTGCCGTTTTTTACACAGGGACATCGCACTTTTTACATAATCAAGTTCGCCGGGACCCCATACAAAAATAATTTTGGCATTATATTTTTCCGCAAGCAGGTCGGCGAGATGAGAAAACTTTTCTTTTTGCCATTGACGATATACGCGACGATTAGTTACATCAAGTGTGATTAAAAAATTGTTTTTAGAGATGTTATTTTTTTTAAAAAATTCAAAAACTTTTTTCTCATTTTCAGCGGCAAATACCAAATCCAAATCTATACCGTCACTTTTTACTCCTAATTCTTCAAGTATCTGAAGACGGTCATTCACCGTATAACCCTTATCAATATATTTCGGCATAATGTTGTAGCACCAAAATCCCCAAGGACGATAAAAAGCAACCCGTTTTTTAGCGCCTGAAAAAAGCGTGTAATACCCGGAAATCGCAGAATGCATAAAATCAATCACTGTGTCAAATTTTTGTTCCCTGATTTTTTTAAGTGTATCCTTATCCCACGGAATTATTCCAGATAAATAGGGATTGTATTTCAAAATTTTCTCGGCTGATTTTCCTGTCAAAAAATATATTTCGTTTGCCGGATTATTTTTTTTCAATGCTCTTATCAACGGAGTGGTGAGCAACACATCACCAACGGCTCTTAACATAATAATTAAAAATTTTTGTGAATCGTTATACATTTTTGATACGGTATTTAGGATCGTTATACATTTTAAACTGCCAATATACTTTAAGTTTAATTTTACCTTCCACCAAATTTTTGAATAATTCCGACAATTCAGTTTCAAGGTCTTTTTTTTGTATTTTTAATACTTTGATTTTACCAATAACCATTTTTTTGAGACAATTATCTGCGTCTTTGCGAGCCAGCTGCTCGTTCATATGATAAATCTTCAACTGTATTATGCTGATTTTATCCGCCAAACTACCTACCGTTTCTGCCATTTTCTAATGCCTCCAAAACTGCCTCGTCTATTTTTTCAATTAGGTCGCATCGCCTTTGATTTAATTTATCTATGTTTTTCTTTGCCCTGAAAACCGTTTTAATATCATTCAGGCGGGCAGCATCCTCTTCGTGCCATAAAAGAACATTTACCAATGATAATTCTCCGACCAATTTTCCCAACTTATTTTTTTTCATTTTGTAACTCCCTTAATTTCATAAATTTCACTATATCGTAAAATGCGCATAAAACCGCCCAGTCCAGCCCCTGTCGGCCGTCAAGAAATCCCAGTTTCAGAAAATACATGCTTATAAATTTGTGAAACGGCAATATGCAATGCCACAGGTTAAATCTCGCCCCTTTTTGATACCTTTTTCGGGCATCCAGGGATGTATAACGGTTGAATCGGTTGAAATAGTCGGTCAGATTCTCGTAACTGTAATGGATAATGCTATTTTTAAATTTTCCTATATCGCCGTCTACCAAAAGTTTTTCATGCACCGGCTCAAGGTCAAATTTCGCCCTTCCTTTCAAGAACAATCTTATCTGGTAATCCGCCCCGCTCCATTTCATCAATCTGCCCTGAAAATACAGCATTCTCGGAATTTTAAAAGCAGCATACCCTGCCGAATTTTTTATAATTCCCCGTATTTCCTCTTTCAGTTCGTCAGTAACAACCTCGTCGGCATCTATTGATAGTATCCAATTATTACTGGCTTTATCAATTGCAAAATTTTTTTGGGCACCATATCCCTGCCATTGATTCTCAAAAACTTTTGCGCCAAATCTTACGGCAATTTCAACGGTCTTATCGGTACTTCCTGAATCAACAACAATAATCTCATCTGCCCATTTCACGCTTTCAAGGCATCTT
>PEVQ01000027.1 GCA_002780205.1 Elusimicrobia bacterium CG06_land_8_20_14_3_00_38_11 | reverse complement strand
GGAACTGCCGTATTCGGACAGGTACTGAAAATTTTGCCCGCCGCACAGCAGGAAAAAATATTTTCCGTTTTACCGGCCGGCGCCGCAACACGGTTGAAACAGGAAATGGAGTTGGGAAAATCGCTGACGCCCCAGCGGCTTGAAATTGAGAAAAAGCGTTTATTGGACATTATTCGTCGGATGAAAGAAAGAGGGCTTATATAGACAATTAAAAATGTAAAATGCAAAATTAAAAATTTATGTAAAGATTTTAATAAAAAACTCCTTAATTTTAGCGTAGCGTCATTTTTAACTTTTAATTTTTAATTGTTGTTTGCGAGGTAACTATGGATGTAATGACGATTTTAGGAATTCTTACCGGTTTCGGGGCGATACTGTTTGTAATGGCCTGCGGCCACATGATTTATATGCTTTTTAATGTTGAAGCCCTCGTGCTTATATTCGGCGGGACATTCGGCGCCGCGATGATTACCTACCCGTGGCGGATAATAAAACGGCTTCCCGTTGCCCTGAAGATAGTGTTTTTTCCTCCGAAAAGAATAACAAAAGAAAATTTGATTAAACGGATAATTCAACTGTCGCAAGTTGCAAAACGGGACGGAGTGGAATCGCTGCAGAAGGAAATCCCGACGATAGAAACGCCTTTTTTGGCGGACGGGCTGCAGATGATTGTGGACGGTCTTGAAGCCGATATTGTAAAAGAAAAATTGGAAAAGGAAATTTCTTCAATAAGAAGACGGCACCAGCAGTTAGCGGGAGTGTTCCGTTCTATGGGAACATATGCACCGATTTTCGGTCTTCTGGGAACGCTTGTCGGCGTCGTTCAGGTGCTTAAAAATCTTACCGACCCGACCTCGCTCGGAGCATCAATGGCGATAGCGATGACGGCTTCTTTCTACGGAATTTTTTCTGCGAATTTTATTTTTCTTCCGATTGCGGGAAAATTAGGCGCCCACAGTGACGAAGAAATTTCGCTTAAAGAAATAATTACGAAAGGCGTTCTGTCAATTCAAAAGGGCGATGTACCCGTCGTATTGGAAAAGAAATTAGAAGCGTTTGTAGCGTATCGGACGAGACAGAAAGAAAAATGAAACAATTAAAAATTTAGGTGAAAATCTTTAATAATAATTTTATCCACAATTTTAGCGTAGCGTCATTTTTAACTTTTAATTTTTAATTGGTGTTATTATGGCGGAATATCGGGAAAAAAGAAGTCATGACAATCCTATCTGGCTTGCGGTTTTGTCGGATTTGATGACGAACCTGATGCTGTTTTTTTTGGTTTTGTACGGATTTACCCGCCAGCCGGAAGAAGTGAAAAAAGCGATGACCCGCGCTCTGGAGGACAGATTTCGCGGTAAGCAAACGGATGCTGCCGTAGTCCGTGCTGAGCGTGTCGTAAAAAAATTTCAGGAGGAAGAAACGGCATCCCGAATTGACAATCTTGTTAAAGACAAGGGTTTGCAGGAATACACGCAGGTGGAAATTTCCGAAAAATATGTGAAAATCACGCTGAAAACTCCGGTTCTTTTTGCGCCGGGAAGTTCCTCTCTGAAAAACGAAGCGGCGGTGTCCTTGAGAGAAGTTGCCAAGGCATTGAAACCGCTTGCAAATTCCGTCGTGGTGGAGGGACACACCGACAACGTTCCGATTAAAACTGCGGCATACTCGTCCAACTGGGAACTTTCCGTCGCACGGGCTTACAGCGTGATTGAATTTTTTGAAAAAATGGGAATTAAACCGGAGAGGTTTGTGGCGGCGGGTTACGGCGAGTTCAAACCGGTTGCTTCAAACGATACCGAAGAAGGCCGTCTACAGAACCGCAGAATTGAAATAAACATAGTAAGATAAAAAGGCAATTAAAAATGTAAAATGCAAAATTAAAAATTGAGGTGAAAAGATTTTACAATAATTTTATCCATAATTTTAGCGTAGCGTCATTTTTAACTTTTAATTTTTAATTGATGTTATTATGGCAGACGATATTTTTAATTTTGATGATGAAGTTTCAGCCAACGAGGAATTCTTAACGGAGGAAGAAAAGTTTTTTGAGGAGTTCCGTAAAGAGGAGGCGTCATCTTCCGCGAAGGAGGAGGATACCTTTTACGACGATTCGTCCCCCGATGATTTGACCCAGCACCTCTGGATGGTGTCATTTGCGGATTTGATGACGATACTTATGATTTTTTTCCTGTCATTGTTCGGTTATGCCGCCACCGGCGCCTCCTCCCAGTATGAAAAGTCATTGACATCCCTGCAAAAGGATGTGGCAAACAAAAGTGAAAAATCCGTTTTTGAAAAAAGGGAAAAAGAGACGGACGTCGCCGCAAAAATGGAAAGTTTTATCAAGGACAAAGACCTTTCTAAATTCGCAAAAGTTGAAACGAATGCACAGCGGATAAAAATTTCACTGTCAAATCCGATATTGTTTGACAGCGGCTCCTCGGAACTTAAAAGTGCGGCAACACCCGCATTAAAAGAAATA
>PEVQ01000248.1 GCA_002780205.1 Elusimicrobia bacterium CG06_land_8_20_14_3_00_38_11 | reverse complement strand
AGTATGGATTTAGCGACAAAGATTTTTAAGGCAGTAGCAAATGAAAGACGGGTAAAAATCATAAGAATGTTTGGCAAAAAAGATGAAATGACAGTTAATAATATCGCAGATGAGTTAAATTTAAGTCTGCCATCCGTCTCAAAACATTTACTAAAATTAGAAAATGTTGGTTTGTTAAAAAAACGACAAACAAGCAAATGGATTTATTATTCGTTAAACTTGGACAAAAATAAAAGAATTAACTTTGCGATATTAAAAATCTGTAAAGAAAGTAGATAGTTTCTCATTTAGGCAAATGGGAAAGTGAGGCGAAATGCCGGAAATAAGACAGAATCTCGTAACAAAAGATTGGGTGATTATTGCGACGGAAAGAGCGAAACGACCGGAAGATTTTAAGAAAACGGAAAAATCAAAAGAGACACTGCCAGAGTTTGAAACGAGTTGTCCGTTTTGTCCCGGTAATGAGCAACAAATGTCGCCTGATGAAACACTCCGCATAGAAAAAAACGGCACCTGGCAGGTTCGCATTATTCCCAATAAATTCCCCGCACTTTCAAAAACCGGCGAACGCATCCGTACTGTTGACGGCATCAAAAGAAAACTTACCGGCGTCGGACTTCACGAAGTGGTTATTGAAACTCCGATGCACAACATTACCTCAGCACTTCTATCGTCGGAAGATTTCTGCAGTATTATAAAATCATACAAAGTACGCTACAACGAAATGCTTAAAGACAAACGCATAGAAATGATAATAATTTTCAAAAATCACGGAGAGGCAGCGGGGACTTCTTTAATTCATTCGCACTCGCAAATCGTTGCAACACCAGTTGTCCCGTCGCAGGTTAGAGAAAGGTTCAATGACGCTCAGGAATATTTTGACGAGAATTTTGAATGCGTATACTGTAAAATTCTCTCGGAGGAATTAAAAGACGGCTCACGAATAGTTCTTGAAACAAAACATTTTGTTGCTTTTATTCCATATGCAGCGTTGTCGCCCTTCCACTTGTGGATTTATCCGAAAAGACATTGCTCAAGTTTCGGCAATATTGCCGAAGATGAAATTTCCGATTTAGCCATTAACCTTCAGACAACCCTTAAAAAATATTATTACGGTCTTGACGACCCGGATTTCAATTATGTCATCCGCTCGGCGCCGACCGACTTAAAAAATCTGGATTTTTTTCACTGGTATCTAACTATTGTGCCGAGAATTACGAAAACAGCCGGGTTTGAACTTGGAAGCGGAATGTTTATAAATTCGTCTTTGCCCGAGAATGACGCGAAATTTTTGCGGGATGTCAAGGTATGAACTCTGTCCCGGTTCTTTTATATCACCATATTTCGGCGGACAGAGAAATAACTCCGGTCGGCTTTTTCAATCAATTGGAGTTCCTGAAAAATTCCGGATACAAGACAATTTTCTTGAGCGAACTGCCGTGCTTTACCGATAAAGTTGAAAAGTCGGTAGCGATAACTTTTGACGACGGTTTTCTTGATAACTGGGTTTATGCATATCCAATCTTAAAAAAATTCGGTTTTAAGGCAACAATATTTTTAACGACATCGTTCATCGGAATCGGCGAACCGAGAAAAAATACGGATAACAACCCTGATATAAAATTAGATACTGTTACGGACGAAAAAAACGGAAAAAATTTTTTAAACTGGTCTGAAATAAAAATAATGCATGACTCCGGCTTGATTGATTTCCAGTCGCATACTCACACCCATAAAAATTTTGACAAAAATGCCGGATATTCAAACATAGAAGATGAAATTAAAACTTCAAAAAATCATATAGAAAAAAATCTCAAAAAAAAATGTGAGTTTATATGCTGGCCGTGGGGAAAATACGAAAAAAACTGGATAAAACTTGCAAAAAAAAACGGATATATCGGATGCGTTACGACCACAGTCGGTGCAAACGCTCAGAATAGCGATCCCTACAAAATAAAACGTTTCAAAATAGAAAAAGAAAACGTTAACTGGTTCAAAAACCGAGTACTGCTTTGCGGCAATAAAACGGCAATAAATTTATACGGCTTGGTATTCGGACTGGATAGAAAAATTAAAGGAATCCTTAAGTGAACATCGCACATATAACGGAATCAACCGGGATTTCCGGCGGCACGCAGCAATTAATTTTACTGATAAAAGGACTTAAAAAAAATGGGCATAAAATACATCTTATATGCCAACCGGAAAGTAAAATCGGGAATTATTTCAAGGAATCGGGAATAAAAATTAAACCGATAAAAATGCGACAGGACTACGATATTTTTTCGGCGTTAAATCTGCGAAGATATCTTGTAGCCGAGAAAATTGACATATTACACAGCCATCACTCAAGGGCGCATTCAATAGGATTGCTGGCGACTTTGGGATTGAAAAAAATAAAATTTGTCGTTTCACG
>PEVQ01000095.1:576-2516 GCA_002780205.1 Elusimicrobia bacterium CG06_land_8_20_14_3_00_38_11 | reverse complement strand
ACCCTTAAGGGTGCTCCTACCTAACCACCTAATCACATAATCACTTAACCACTTTTTAGTTTTCATTTTTCCTCCTAAAAACCCATTGATAGTCGGACATTCCCGGAATTTTCTTTATAACTGTTTGCTGCAGCAAAAGCGTCTTTATAATCGGTGAGCGTATATCCGAGTGCGGCGGAAAGATTTTGACGGACGCTGTATGTCAATTCAACGGTGCCGGTAGTGTTTATATTATCAGCGGCTTCCGTCGGTTTATCAAGTGAGGTCGTGTAGGAGCCCCACATCGCAGCGGAAAGTTTTTCTTTTATAATGTTGAGATAATTTATATTGATTGAATACGAACCCGTAACGGTCTCCGTTGACGAGGCAATATTTAATGTTTTTGAGAGCGTGGCGCCGCCGGAAACGGAAATATTCTCTCCGATGCGCGTTGAAAGTCCGAGATTTCCAGTGTCAGTTTTTAAGTCGGATGAAACACCGGTTTTATCTTTGAATTTTGACTGCTGGGCATTTATGGAAAGCGTCGTCATTTTTATCGTGTGAGAAATTCCCACCGACGGCGTTTTTGTTTCGTTGTTAAGAGCGTCTATCGGGTCACCTTTCGCTATATTCATAGAATATCCCAGAGTTAAAACCGGATATTTGGGAATGCCGGATGTTAACGTAACGCTTCCGAGATTTTGCGTCGTAGTTGTCTTGCTCGGATCCTTGTTCAAATTATCATGGTAATTGTTGAAATAACAGGATATCGAGCCGGAACGTTCCAGAGAATAACCCGTTGAAAGTTCATATGATTCCTTATCCTTTGTGGACGAGGGAGCGCCGAGCGAGTTGAAATCCGGTTCTATTTTTGAGTATATTCCCATAAATGAAAAGTTTTTTACATTGACGGAAGAAACTGTGGCTTTCAGTCCTCTATCTTTTACAGAATCAGACGAAATATCCGCCCAGTACTCTGATTGTCCATACTCCCCTTTTATTCCGAGGACGGAAGATGGTTCAAAATATACATCGCCGCCGACGACATTATTTTTTACGGGAATGGCCGTTCCAGGTTTTTCAATAGAATTTTCAGCATCTTTGCTTGCGATATAAGAGGCACCTATTTGAGAGTTTGAGGAAGTGAAACTCTGTGAAATTTTTCCGCCGTATAGATACCTTTCGTAGATGCCGGCGGCAGTGTCCGTCCCTTCCTGTTTTTCCGCCGATTGGGCACCCACGACAGATGCGGAAAATTTTCCCGTTGTTCCTGTGATATTCAAACCGCGGATTCCCGCACCGTATAATGTAAGCGAATTATATGACGGCTGGATATCGCCGAAAGAGAGTTGAATTTTTTTCCCGTAATAATTGAGGAGGAAATTGTCAAGGTCAAATTCGTCTTCTTTCGTATAAAGCGCATATACATTCAACGAAACAGGCGTTTGATAGACATTCCCGACCAAATTCAGATTAACAGAACCGTTGTAGTCGGATGAAGAACCGTATACCTCATATTTTTTTTGCGACTGTTTCCATGAAAGAATGGCGTTGCCGCCGACGGTAACTTTTTTTCCCGGTTGGAGAGGACGGGTAAGTTCAACTATGGTAAAGGGAATATATTCCGAAACAATAATTCTTTGTTCTTTCAGTGTTAAAGTAATTTTATAAAAATACTCGCCGGAAAAAGAACTCGGCACGGTAAAAGGAAGATATGCAAGCGCCGTCTCGCCGGTTGTGACATCAATTTTGCCTTTCATCTTACCGGTTTTTTTGATGTAATTTTTTTGCGCGTCGTAAATTTCGGCTTCCAGATAATATTCATCGGAAAGCCATTTTTCGCGGCCCGTATTCAATGCAATCACCTGGAATGTAATTTTTTCGCCGGCAGTCGCGGGGTCAGGGGAAGCGATTGAAAGTTGAATGTTTCCAGAAGGAGCAGAGTAGAGGCAATTAAAAAT
>PEVQ01000095.1:0-564 GCA_002780205.1 Elusimicrobia bacterium CG06_land_8_20_14_3_00_38_11 | reverse complement strand
ATGAAAAATGAAAAAAATCAAACCATAGTTTTTAATTTTTAATTTATAATTTTGCATTGTTTTTATTTCATTCTTCCTTCCCGGGATATTCACTTTTTACCTCCCTCGGTTTCACTGGATGCGGATTTTTCAGTTCTTTCTCATATGCATCCATAACCGCTTTTTCTATTTTCTGTCTCATTTCGGCATTTATCGGATGCGCGATGTCTTTGTGCGAACCGTCCTTCATTTTCCGGCTAGGCATAGAAATAATCAGTTTATCGTTGACCTTGACAATCTTCATATTTCTGACGACAAACGCATTGTCAAATGTCACCGTCACATATGCCCTGAGCCGCTCCTCTTCCTTCAAAAAAACCCGAACCTCCGTAATCTCCATGATGCACCCCCTTAACGACAATTAAAAATGTAAAATGTAAAATTAAAAATTTAGGAAAAAAACTTTAATAATAATTTTATCCATAACTTTTCATTTTTAATTTTGAATTTTTAATTGCCTCTACTGAATGAACCAGCCAAACGACATATCCGGCTTTTTGCAAACGATTTTTTATTCTAATCCCT
>PEVQ01000256.1 GCA_002780205.1 Elusimicrobia bacterium CG06_land_8_20_14_3_00_38_11 | reverse complement strand
CAGCATTTCCGATTCGGAATCCAGCGCGGATGTTGCTTCGTCAAGAATTAAAATCTGCGGATTTCTTAAGATTACTCTCGCAATTGCTATCCTTTGTCTTTCTCCGCCGGAAAGAGTGACGCCCCTTTCTCCAATGATTGTATCGTATTTCTGTGAAAGTTTTTCTATAAAATCAGCGGCATTTGCCTTTTTTGCCGCCATCTCTATATCGGTAAAACTTGCGTTTTGCATTCCGTAAGAAATATTGTTGGAAACGGTATCGTTAAATAAAATTGTCTCCTGAGTAACTATTCCCATTTGGCATCTGAGTGATTTCAATGTAAAATTTTTTATGTTATTGCCGTCTATAGAAATAATCCCGCGTGTCGGGTCAAAAAATCTTGCAAGCAGATTTATTATTGTTGTTTTCCCGCTGCCGGATGGGCCCACTATAGCCGCTATCTCGCCTTTTTTTATAGTAAAGTTTATGTCGGTTAATACGGGTTTTTGCAGGTCATAACTAAAATTAACGTTTTCAAATTTTATTTCTTTTGCCAGACCTTTCATTTCTTCTGCATTAGACAATTCTATAACCGTCGGTTTCTCGTCTATTATCTCAAAAATTCTCTCAGTTGCGGCGAGTGCCGTCTGGATGTCGGTGTTGACATCGGTTATTGATTTTGCAGGTCTGTACATTGACATTGATGTCACAATAAACGCGACAAGCGTTCCGAGTGTTGATGTTCCGGTGCATACTTGATACCCGCCAACAATTACTACAATAGCGATGCTGAACACACCTACAAATTCTATGAGGGGCGCCTGTAAAACATCCGCACGGGCTAAACGCATTAAAATTTCAAAATATTTCTGGTTTTGATTTTTCATTTCTTCAATTTCTTTTTCTTCCGATACGACGGATTTTATAAGTTTTACACCTGTAATTTTTTCCTGTAAAATTGAATATATATCGGCAGTCAACTCCTGTGCCCGTTTTGACCTTCTTCTGATTTTTTTGCCGATTTTAAGAATTATAATTGACATAACCGGAAAGGCGACAAAAACGGCTAATGCCCATTCCCAATTCAAATAAAACAAAACGCCGATATAAAATATGATATAAAGTCCGTCCCTGAAAGTATTTCTTGGAATCATTACAATCCCCTGTTGTATCAGAGAGACATCATATGTGAGACGGGAAATTAATCTGCCCGTTTGTGATTTTATAAAATAAGCAAGCGAGGAATTCATAAGTTTTTCATACATCTCGTTTCTTATATTCCGTATGACCGCCTGACCGATAAACGATAAAATGTAGTTCTGAAAATACGAAAAAACGAATTTCAGAAAACCTGCGAGCACCATCCCTATCCCCAACGGTAAAATAAATTTTGTCTGTTTTGACACAAAAATTTTATCCATAACCGGTTTTGTAAGTAACATTAAAGCGGATTGACTAGCTGCTACGAATATCATGCAGACCATCGCATAGATGAATTTCTTTTTATAAGGTTTTAAGTATTTGAATAATCGCTTAAGATTTTCCATACATCAATTCCTCGTATACTTTTTCGTGTTTAGAAACCATTGTGTCTATGGAGAAATTTTCCAATACCGTTTTTCTGCCGTTTTCACCCATTTTTTTTGCTTCATCCGGATTTTTGATAAAAAATATAATTGCGTCAGAAATCGCAGATGAATTTCTTGGCTCTACCAAAACACCCGTTTCGTAATTTCTCACTATTTCCGAATTTCCGCCGACAGCCGTTGCAACAACCGGTACTTCCATTGCCAATGCTTCTCTTATTGCGCCTGCCAGCCCTTCCTGCAGCGATGGGCATACAAGCAGATTTGATGCTTTCAAAATCTGCGGGATATCTGTTCTAAAATTGAGAAAAATCACATCGTTTTCAAGTTGCAATTTTTTTGCCAAATCCTGCAATATGTTATTTGTTTTACCGACAATTAGGAATTTTATATTTTTATATTTCTCCGTAACTTTTTTGGTCGCTTCCAAAAAAAATGTATGACCTTTGTAATATGAATAGTTTCCTATAAGACAGCATACAAAATCGGTTTGAGGTATATTGAATTCATCCCGTATTTTTGACCTGATTATCGGCGAAAAAATATCGGTATTCGTCGCGCTGTAAATCACATTTACTTTCTCATTTTTTATGCCATAATTTACAAGCATATCTTTTACCGATTTTGAAACTGCAATATATTTATCAATTTTTTTTGATTTATATTTCAATCGGCTGAAAATATTATTTCTTAACTTAAATATTACCCGCCGTGAAACGACAAATTTTATATTCTTTAATCCGAGTGTTGCCAAAAGACCGATTGAATGCGCCTTCGGATGATGAGCGTGCAGTATTTCTATTTTTTCGTCTTTCAAAAATTTTCTTAAACTTAAAGCCGAAAAAATGTCGTAGTCCTGACGCATTTTTATTGTTTTTATTTTTATTCCACTGCCCGCAAGACGGTTTCTTATTTCGCTTTCCGGCTGCGTTATCAGAGTGATATTATGCCCGTTTCGTCTCAGCCCGTATATCAGCAAAATTGCCTGCTCTATGCC
>PEVQ01000158.1:10110-11195 GCA_002780205.1 Elusimicrobia bacterium CG06_land_8_20_14_3_00_38_11 | reverse complement strand
CCAAAAAACTCTCCTTTTTCTTTTGAAGAATATTTTACTTCTATGTAGTAAATTTTGTTATCATTTTTTGCAATTAAATCGCAATTTTCATTTTTTGCCGGTTTTACATCGGTAAAACCTTGTGATTCTAACCACACTTTACATTCCTTCTTTGACAATAAGTCCGAAATCGTTTTTTTAGCCATATATTTGCTCCTTTAAATTGCAAATATATGGTATATTATTTTATGCGTTTTGTCGAGAAAAAAATGTAAAATTTATTCCAAACCTAAACAATTTTGGAATTCAGCTGATCCGTAACCGGCAAAAGTAACCGTTATAAATTCTCTTATCGTTGATGAATTTTTATCATTTATGTACATTGTTAGCAAATCAACCAAGATACCAATAACCGTATCTTTTGATTTCCCTATCAGATAACTGCTTAATTCCTGATGCGTTCCTGTTGAATAAATTTTAATTACTTCCGCCAGTTCCTGGTTCATTTGTCACCTCTCTAATTTATTATATCTGTTCCCTTTTTAATGTCGACATTAAAATAATACATTCAAACAAATGTACTGCTAACTGACAAGGCTGTTCATCTCGGAATTTATTAAACTTTATTTGTTAAATAATTCTTCGATGTTATTTGATATTACTCTGACGGAAATATTTTTTTCATTAAGGGATGTATCGTCTTCAAATTCTTCCGCGACCCAAATAAATTTTTCTTTTCCTTCCACTTTAATTTTCATTGGAACAAGATAAACTCCAGTTGAAAATATTTTTGGTTCATCTTCAGTAAACTCATTATTGAGTAATCGCTGTTCAATTTTTAGTCCCATAGTTTTTAATCTTTTTCAGGTGCAACATAAAGGCGTTTCCAATTGCTTTGATTTTGCCTAATCTTTATAATGCTATCATGCCATTGTTCATTATTAGGATTTTCAATTACCGTTTTAAATTTTTTATCGGTCACCAAAACCTCTCGCTCAAATTGGAACGCTTCACATTTTCCGACCTTTTTTCTCTAACAAATGTTATATACCAATTGGTATATATTACCGACGACAAAACTGATGCTTGATTTACAATTTTTTCAA
>PEVQ01000158.1:0-10071 GCA_002780205.1 Elusimicrobia bacterium CG06_land_8_20_14_3_00_38_11 | reverse complement strand
TACCGACGACAAAACTGATGCTTGATTTACAATTTTTTCAAGAGTCCGGTTTTATTGTTGAACTCTTCAATCAACTTGTCCCAGACGGGAATCTGGGCAAATGTTTCATCCCAGAATTCGGGATGCCAGAGTGCATTTAGTTCCTCAACTGTCTTTCCCTGCTGTTCAACCCATGTGAAATATTTCAAATTGTGAAGCGCCTTCCGGTCGTAGTAATTCAACTCTTTAATCCAGTCAATGCCGATGCCCTGCAGACATTTCTTCAAATCAACTATGGCATATTCTTCCGAATATTTTCCGCGTTCCGCTTCCAACTCTTTCAAACGGGATTTGTACATATCCGACGAGTCGGTGAATATCGTGAAGATAACATCGTTTTCGTTCAATTCGTAATATTTCGCCATCTTAATAGACGCAAGCAAGTTGCAAATGCTGGAAATACCGAGCACAGGCAGTTTGTCAAGCAGTTCTTTCTTTACGCCTTCTTTTTCAAGGACTTTTCTACCGGCTTCCTCGTTGAAAAGACGCAGCAAGCGCATAGTGTATTCGTCGTCAATTGCTATGACATTGTCGGTATTACGGACATTGTGAATCCACGGGACATGTTTGTCGCCTATGCCTTCTATCCTGTGGCCGCCGAAACCGTTCAGGTAAAGCGTCGGGCACTGTAATGCCTCGGAAGCGCCTATCTTTACCAGCGGGAATTTTTTCTTCAGATATTCGCCTGCACCGATCGTGCCTGCAGAGCCGGTCGCGGAAACATAGCCGGAAAGCCGCAATTTTTTGTTCTTACCGCTCATCTGGCTGAAGACCTCTTCTATCGCAGAACCGGTCATTTCATAATGCCAGCAGCAATTCCCGAATTCGTCAAACTGATTGAATATCACAATTTTGTTGCCGCGTTCTTTTCTTAACTCCCAGCATTTATCGTAAATTTCCTTTACATTTGATTCGCAACCGGGTGTTGCAAAAATTTCTTTGGTCCCGATTTCTTTAAGCCAGTCAAATCTTTCTTTGCTCATTTCTTTCGGTAATATCGCAATCGCATCGCAGGCAAGTAATGCACAATCAAAAGCCCCGCCGCGGCAGTAATTACCGGTTGATGGCCAGACCGCTTTCTGCGAGGTCGGGTCAAATTCACCCGTCACAAGACGCGGGACAAGGCATCCGAAGGCAGCGCCCACCTTGTGCGCCCCTGTCGGGAACCACTTGCCGGCAAGACCGACAATCCGTGCCTTTACGCCGGAAAGCGCCGGCGGAATTTCAATACAATTTACGCCACCGAATGAGCCGTCACCTCCGTTTTCCTTCGGATGATTTTTCCATGTAATCCTGAAAAGATTAAGCGGGTTGACGTCCCACAGCCCGATATCCTTCAACGCTCCCTTTATTTTCGCAGGAATTTTTGACGGGTCTTTCTGCTGCGCAAATGTAGGAATGATAATTCCCTTTTCCTTGCATCTTCCGACCATCTTCGCCAATACCCTCTCATTAACCTTTACCTTCACCATTTTACTATTCCTCCTTTTTTAAATTTTTACATTTTTATAGACAACGAATTCTCTTGGCGGATTTACCGGGTGAATTTTCTGCATCTCCTGAAGCCAATCAATGTATTCTTCAAAAGACATCTTTTTATGAATATACCGCCCTTTTCGGAAATTCATCGTCCGTTTTTTATTTTTGCCGTCTTCAAGCATTTCTTTTTTTTCAACTTCCGACAATTTCATTTTACTTTCCCTAAAATTTCATCAAGTTCTTTTTCTCTTTCAAATAATTTAAAATATTCTCTTACAAGTTCCAAATCCAGATTTTTGATGTTCGCCCCGATAACGCTTTCAATATCAGCCATATCTTTATGGTATCTCTGCGGGTCGTTGGAACTTGACTGAATTTTGAGTCCGATTAAATCTTCGGGTTTTGCGATTTTTATTTTGGACCCGAATATCTCTTCCGGTTTTGCCCTTTTCAACATTTGCAATGCATATTTTCTGTGGGCAAATAAAAAATCCACCTGTCCGAATTCGGCAAATGGAGACGAATAATTCGCTACATCCTGAGTTTTATGAAATACTTTATAACCATATTTTTTCATAATACCGTCGACAATATCCGATTTTTCCAAAAGCACCGCAAAATCAATATCAACAGTGGACCGCTCAACGCCCGCAAAACTTAAAGCATGCCCGCCGATTAACGCAAAATCAATTTTATTTTTCTGAAATTCCGTAATTAATATCTCAAAAACCTTTTTAAAGTTCATAAAAAATTCTCGTTTTTATTATTTTTCTTCTATTTGGCGAATATTTTCTAAACAACCCAAGGAAACTTTAGAAAATATGAGTGCCCAGATAGAAAATCCTGCTATTGATTCAAGACTCTCGGCTTCTTTTTTCCCATAAGGTATGTTTATAAAAGCACTTTGCCACTTCTGTCAAATTTTTGGCCATATTCTCTATATTTGGTGTATCTTTGTGAAAAGCATTTTCATATTCTGTAAATCTTTTTGTGATAACATCTTCTAAAATGAGACAAAAATTAACCATTGTTGTATCTTGAAAATTATGTTTACTGCAAAGCATATTCAATTCGTCTGTATCTTAACAAGTTCTTTAAGTGGAAACCCAAAAAAACCAAAAGGGAATTCATGCTTCTTACTTATGTCTAACTCAAACATTTCATAATTTTTATATAACGCATCTAATAATTTATCCATTATTTTTTGATATTCTATTTCTTCATAATATAATCGGACTGATAAACTTGCTAACCATATGCCAATTACTAAAACATCAAATTTATTAATCGTGGGGCGAGGGAAAAATTTCTTGTAATTTTTGGAATAAGTGTACCTGATTATTTTCCAGAAGTCAAGTGCTTTTTTTATCTCTATAAAACTGTGTCTTTTGGTTTTGGAAATTTTTTGGGTTCATCAATGTTTGAGTTGAGTCCGCGGGATTCACGGCGGGAAATTGCACACTTTATTATAAGTTCCGAGACGGTGGCGATGTTCCGCAGTTCAATCAAATCCTGAGTGATGATAAAATCCCAATAATACCGGTTGATTTCTTTTTTAAGGTTTGATATTCTGGCAAGCGCCCGTTCAAGCCGTTTGTTTGAACGGACAATTCCGACATAGTTCCACATCAGCCGCCTGATTTCATCCCAGTTGTGCGAGATAACAATCGCCTCGTCGGGGTGTATTGCGTGGCCGGTTTTCCATGGTTCAACCTTTTTAGAAAAAAGGACCTGTCCCTTTTTTATTTTTTGTGATGCCTGATAAGAAAACACAAGCCCTTCAAGTAGCGAGTTTGATGCGAGGCGGTTCGCACCGTGAAGCCCCGTGCAGGCAACTTCTCCGACGGCATAAAGTTGCGGGACATTTGTCCTGCCATAAATATCCGTTAAAACACCGCCGCAAATATAATGCGCCGCAGGAACTACGGGAATGCGTTTTTTTGTGATGTCAATTCCGTAAGTCAGACATTTTTTGTAAATCATCGGAAATCTTTTTTTGATAAAACCGGACGGCTTGAAAGAAATATCAAGAAAAACACAGTCGTCGCCGGATTTTTTTAACTCCGAATCAATCGCCCGCGCTACAATATCGCGAGGCGCAAGTTCCGAAAGAGAATGGTATTTTTTCATAAACCTTTTGCCTTTTGAATCAACCAAAACGGCGCCTTCGCCGCGGAGCGCCTCCGAAATTAAAAATGATTTTGCATCGGGATGATAAAGGCAGGTCGGATGGAACTGCATAAATTCCAGATTGGCAACTCTGCATCCGGCACGATAAGCCATTGCAATTCCGTCGCCGGTCGCTACATCGGGATTTGATGTGTAAAGATAAACCTTTCCGGCGCCGCCGGTAGATAAAATTGTGACACCCGCCAGAAATGTTTCAACAACACCTTTATTTTTATTGAGAATGTATGCACCGCAACATTTACCGTCTAATTTTATCAGATTTACTGCGACAAAGTCCTCAAAAATTTTTATATTTTTTTTGTTTTTTACCTGTTTGGCAAGCACTTCCTCTATTGCTTTTCCCGTATTGTCGCCGGAATGTAAAATCCGTCTATCGGAATGCCCGCCTTCAAGCCCGATGTCTTTATCAAATCTCACCCCCCAGTTTTTCAGTTCTTCAATGCGACGAGGTGCTTGTTCAACTACAAGTTTGACGATATGTTTTTTACAGAGTCCGGCGCCGGCGATGAGAGTATCCTTTATATGCTTTTCAAATGAGTCATTTTTTTGACAGACGCATGCGACTCCGCCCTGTGCTTCCGTCGTATTCGCGTCTGAAATTCCTCTTTTTGTAATGATAAAAACGCTGCCGAACTTTTCAAGCCGCAGCGCAAGCGAAAGCCCGGCAATACCTGAGCCGATAATCAAAAAATCTGACTTGTAGTTTTTCATAAAAATAAAATCTTACCACAGAGTCAAAGACATTTGCCACAGATTGCCACAGATTAACACGGATTTTTATTGAATTCTTTCTGTGCTTTTCTGTGAAATTCTGTGGCTTGTTTTTCTCTGTGGTTAAAACAAAATTAATCCTTTTTGCCGATTTTAAGCATTCTGTCAATCGTCAAAAATGCTTTTTCTCTTATTTTTTCGGGAACTTCTATTTCGGGTTGTTCGTTGACAAGCGATTCGTAAAGCGATTCAAGGTTGTTGTATTTCATATTCGGGCAAAACATTTTCCGACTGGCGGGGATAAAATTTTTATCGGGGCTTTCCTTTTTCAGACGGTGCAAAATCGCCGTTTCGGTGCCTATAATGAAATATTTTGACGATTCCGTTTTCACATATTTTATAATTCCCGATGTTGAGGTGATTTTATCGGCATATTGTAAAACATCCGCCGTGCATTCCGGGTGTGCTACAAATTTGGCGGCGGGATAATCTTTTTTTAATTCAACAACATCCTCTGCTTTCAGATTTTCATGAGTCGGACAAAAACCGTTCCAAATAATCATTTTTCTCGCCGTGTGTTTGGAAACATAATTCCCGAGATTTCTGTCGGGCAGAAATACGACAGTTTCGGCTGAAACGGAATTGACCGCATCAACGGCATTTGACGAAGTGCAGCAGATATCACACTCGGCTTTGACATCGGCGGATGTGTTAATGTAGCAGATAAATGCCGCTTCCGGATTTGCAAGACGGAGTTTTCTTACATCCTCAACGGTAATTGTATTTGCCAGAGGACATCCGCTTCTTAAATCCGGCAGAAGAACGGTCTTTGACGGAGATAAAATTTTCGCCGTCTCCGCCATAAAATGGACACCGCAGAAAACAATAATTTTGGCATCGGTGACCGCCGCTTTTCTTGACAATTCCAGGGAATCGCCGACGAAATCTGCAATATCCTGAATTTCAGGAAGTTGATAGTTATGGGCTAAAATCACCGCCCGTTTTTCAATACGCAGACGATTTATTTCTTCAATTATATCCATTAACATCAGGGAGTAGTGAGTAGGCAGTAGGGAGTAGTTAAAATCCACTTTCTACTTCCCACTTCCTACTTTCTGCCTTTTTATTCGCTGATTTTCAGGTAGATATCCGCTATGACGGGGTCAAATTTTATTCCTTTTTGCGACTCAACTGTTTGTCTGATTTTTTCTTCCGGATAAACGGAAAATCTCATATCTTCAACCGCTTCAACAAGTGAAATTATGCGGCTTCCGACGGGAATTGCCTCTTTTTTCAAACCCTCGGCGGGAAAACCGGAACCGTCATACATCAAATGATGATATTTTATCAAGCCGGCGGCGGACTTCAGAAGATTTATATTTTTTATCATCTCGTAGCCCTTTATCGGATGAACTCTGTTGCTGCTGTGCTCCAAAATTGAATACTCCGGCTCAGCAATAAATCCGACATCGTGCAGAACTGCGGCATAGTAGATGTCTTTGTAGTGAGAGCCGGTGATGTTAAGTTCTCTTGCGATTGCGGTTGAAAGTTGGGCAACCTTAAAACAATGCCCGGAAAATCTTTTATCATTTGCCTCAAACGCAGTCGTTAATATCTCAAAAACATTGGCGAAAAAGTTCTGCTGGCCGGAAATATTTTTGGCATTGACGATCGCGACGGCGGCAAAATTGGACAAACTGGTTAAAATCGCTTTATCGTTTTCGGTAAAATTAGAACCGTCAATTTTGTTAAGAACCTCAGCGACGCCCACAAGTTCATCATTAGCAATTAAAGGAACGCACAAAATTGATTTTGTTTTGAAACCCGACTCGGAATCAATTTTTCCGGTGAATCTCGCATCAACTGATACATCCTGAATAATTAACGGCTGTTTGTTCGCTGCGACCCAGCCGGCAATACCTTCGCCGACGGGAACTTTCAGTTTCGTAAGGATTGTGCCTTTGTCTCCGCTTGCCACCTTGAAATAAAGATTTTTCCCGTCATCATCCAAAAGCATAATTGAAGACGCCATTGTAAGCGTGAGTTTTTCGGCTGCGGAGCCAACTTTTTTCAGCACCGAGTCAACATCAGAAGTGGTTGTTATAGAACAGACAATTTCAAAAAACTGGTTGAGTTCGGATTTATTCTCATCGGTTTTTTGAGCGAGCGGCGGCGGCGCAGCCGGAGCATTTTTAATCCCGCTCTGCGGGGCCGGAGTTCCGCAGCGAGGACATTTGTCATATCTGAATATAAATCCGCAATTAGTGCATTTTGGCATTCAACATCAGTGATTAAGTGATTAAGTGATTGAGTGATTGAGTGATTAAGTGATTAAGTGATTAAGTAAAACCTAACCACTAACCACTAACCACTAACCACTAACCGCTTTTTCTCACTGCCTCTCTATGTAGCGGCCGTCATTACTTCTTCAAGAGTTGTAACACCCATCGTAACCTTTACCAGTCCATCCTCCACCAACAGTCGCATACCGTGTTTGACAGCCATATCTCTTATGGGCCCCACGGAGACCTCTTTTATGCAAAATCTTTTTAATTCCTCGTCCATAACCAAAAGTTCGTGAATAGCCGTCCGCCCTTTCATTCCGCTTCCGCCGCATTTGGGACAGCCGCCCTGATGCGCTTTCATAAATGTCGCTTTTGAGTAATCAATTTTATGAACGGTTAACATTTTTAATAATTCCTCCGGCGGATTGGGATCCGGTTCTTTACAATTTTTGCAAAGCGTTCTTATGAGCCGCTGGGCAAGTATGCACTCCGTCGTGTTCGCAACAAGAAACGTATGTATTCCCATTTCAGACAGACGGGAAATCGCCGACGGTGCATCGTTGGTGTGAACCGTTGATAAAACCAGATGCCCGGTCATCGCCGCCTCCATCGCTATCTGCCCGGTTTCTTTATCTCTGATTTCTCCGACCATAATTATGTCCGGGTCCTGTCTGAGAAAAGAGCGCAAAGCCAGGGCAAAATCAAAAACCTTATCACCCATTTTCAAATCCGGGTTCACCTGGACCTGCATAACGCCGTCAAGGTTATATTCAACCGGATTTTCGGCGGTTAAAATTTTTTCCGTGGGGTCTTTTATCGCGGCAAGGGCGGCTGATAGTGTGTATGATTTACCGCTTCCGGTGGGTCCGCATACGAGAATCAGACCGTACGGCTTAGCAAGTGATGCCATGAACTTTTCAATAGTATCCGGTAAAAAACCTAATTGCTCTAATTTTGCAGACGAGCCGGAACGGTCCAAAATTCTCATAACCGCACTTTCGCCGTAGATAGTGGGAATTATACTGACGCGAAACTCAATCGGCTTGCCCTTTGCTTTAACCTGAATTCTGCCGTCCTGCGGAACCCTGCGTTCGGTAATGTTCATTGAACCGGTCATAATTTTTATTTTCGCAATCAGCGCCTGTTTGAAAGATATTGGAATTTTGAAGGTTGAACGTCTTAAATTACCGTCAACACGATATCTGACGATTAGACGTTTTTCCATCGGTTCCACATGTATATCAGATGCTTTAAGTCGGATTGCTTCTAAAATTATAGCGTTGACAAGTTTTTCAATCTCAGGCGCGGATGTATCAACCTGCATAATATCGGTTGATTCTCCTTGCGCCGATTTATCCACTTGCACTTCGTCGCCGGTATCTAATCCGGCAATAAGTTCGGCTGTGAGTTCTTTCGCTTCATCCGCATCGGCAGCAGATGATATGGTCGCCGTTTGTTGTTCTTCCTCGTCTTCTTCCGGAATCGGAGCCGCCTCTTCAGCCCCATAACTCTTATTCAAAACGCCTTTTATATCATCGGGAAGAGCAAGATACGGCTGGACATGGAAACCTGTCCTGAGATTTATATCCTCAATGGCGAATAAATCACGCGGCTCGGCCATCGCTACGAATAAAATATTTTCTTCCTTCGCGAAAGGCACTGCATTGTATCTTTTTGCCGACTGCTTGGGCATAATTTTAACGATTTCCGGGTCAACATCCATAACGGACAAATCAATCGCCTTGACAGCCCACTCGTTTGAAAGAAGTTTTAGAACCTTGCCTTTTTCAACAAGTTTCATATCCACAACCTGCTGCTGAAAAAGGGCGCCGGACTTTTTTATTTCTTGCTCAACCGCGGCGAGCTGCTCTGCGGTCAGGACATTTTTGTCCGATAGAATTTCCTTGCATGATTTTTTTTTGCTTGATGTTTGTGCCATTTAACACCAGTGATTAGTGTTTAAGTGATTAAGTGATTAAGTGATTATAAAACCTAACCACTAACCACTAACCACTTATCCACTTGTTCATTCACTGCCTTTTTAATACGGTGTCTTTTCTATCGGTGCGCCTTCTTTTACTATTGTCGGCGTTATGAAAATTACAACGGTTGTTTTTATATCGGTAAATGTCTTGTGCGAAAAAAGTTGTCCTAAAATCGGGATATCCGATAGAAGCGGAACACCGGAAGTCGTCTCCTCTTTGAAATTTCTCTCCAAGCCCGCGAGTGCCAGGGTTTCGCCGTCCCTCAAAATAACCGACGAAGATGCTTTTCTTGTTATCACTGCGGGAAGAGAAAACCCTGAAATAACGACGCCGTGGGCATAATCCAAATCGGAGACATCGGTAAAAATTGAAAGCCCGACTTGATTATTGTCAAGCACTGTAGGTAAAAGATTGACGCGTGTGCCGTATTCCTTCCACTCAATATTAACGCCGTCTCTTGTCACAACCGCATATGGAACTTCTCCGCCGACGGTAAAAAATGCGTTTGTCTCCGACTTCGCAATGATTTTCGGTTTTGCCAACAGACGCGCCGCACCTTTTGAAACCATAAGTTTTATATCCGCCGAAAGCGATGTCCAACGGGCGAATTCTCCAACCCTGAACAATGCGGGAACATCCGTCATAGTAGCGGGAACTCGCCCGTCCACAGTATGGGCAACTTCACCGACCTGCACCGTATCAACCAATTTTATTCCGAGAGTGCGTGCCGACTCGTTTTTTATCTCAACCGCCTCAATTGCGATGTGGACAAGTTTGTTTTTTCTTTTGTTAATCTCGTTGAGCGCCGACAGGTCCTCGCTTGACGACTCGTCTGTAATTGTCTTAACCACTGCCGGAGTACCTTCGCAATAAAGGCAATTAAAAATTACAAATGTAAAATGAAAAATGACACAAAGTGTCATGCTGAACGAAGTGAAGCATCTCAAAAACGAGATTCTTCGGCTTTGCCTCAGAATGACAACTAAACCATAACTTTTAACCTTTAACTTTTTACCTTTAACCTGCCTCATACTTCCTCCATAATTTTTAACTCGTCGCCGATTGAAACTATATTTTTTGCTGTCTCCGATTTTATTTCCAGAACTGAATCCGCACGGAGAATCGGCGAACTGAGCCGCCACGGCTTTATATTATGCCTAATTTTTACAACTTTGTAAATGCTATTCGCTTCGCTCACCCCCGACTGAAGTCGGGGGCTACAACCATTGACGGCGGGTTGAAACCCGTCATTTTGCAAATTTGTTTTCTGCGTTCTCAAAAATATCGCGTCTATCGGGAACTTCATAAAAAACATATGAATCCAATTGCAATTTTTTATCAGAAGCCCTTCGTTTTCTTCTATACTTGTTCGTCCCAAAAGC
>PEVQ01000148.1 GCA_002780205.1 Elusimicrobia bacterium CG06_land_8_20_14_3_00_38_11 | reverse complement strand
GGAAGAAGCGTTATCGTCGTCGGTCCGGAAATGAAGTTGAGCCAGTGCGGACTTCCGAAAGAAATGGCGCTTGAATTATTCAAACCCTACATCATAAAAGAGATAATGACTCGCGGGCTGGTGACATCGCTGAAAGCCGCAAAAAAATTTTTGGAAAAACAGAGACCGGAGGTCTGGGACATACTTGAAAACATCACGAAAAATCATCCGGTTATGCTGAACCGCGCGCCGACACTGCACAGGATGGGCATTCAGGCGTTTTATCCGGTTTTGATTGAGGGGCGGGCCATCCGACTGCATCCGTTAGTGTGCACGGCTTTCAACGCCGATTTTGACGGCGACCAGATGGCTGTTCATATCCCGTTATCCGAAGATGCGCTCAAAGAGGTTAAGGAAAGAATGCTTTCAGTGAACAATCTTCTCCTTCCGTCAAACGGCAGAGCGGTAGTCGCGCCGAGTCAGGATATGGTCGTCGGCTGTGCGTATCTTACAAAACCCAAAGACGGAGTCGCGGGCGAGGGAATGATTTTTTCCGATACGGATGAAGTGCTGACAGCATATCAGAATAAACAGATTGACCTCAACGCAAAGATAAAGGTGAGGGGGATAAATAAAATAAGAGAATTAGAGAATCAGAGAATTAGAGAATTAGATGAATGGGCGGATTACACGACTGTAGGGCGGGTGATATTCAACAGTGTAATTCCAGCAGAGTTGGGCTTTATCAACAAATCGGTCGGAAAAAAAGATATTTCAAACATAGTGGAGGCATCTTTCAAAAAATTAGGCAATGATAAGACCGTTTTGCTCGTGGACGAAATTAAAAAAATGGGTTTCCGTTATGCAACCCTTTCCGGGCTTTCAATTTCAGTTGACGATTTAGTAGTTCCGCCGGAAAAATCAAAAATGATAAGTGAAGCCCGCAAAAAAGTTCAGGAGTTTGAAAGGCAGGCAAGAAAAGGCGTCATCACGAATAAAGAGAGGTATGAAAAAATCGTTGACGAGTGGACGATAACTACCAATAAAATCTGCGATATGATGTTTGATAAAATGGAAGAGCAGGAACATCAGCCGTATAAAGAGGGCGAACCGAAGTTCAACTCCGTTTTTGTTATGTCAGCATCCGGCGCCAGAGGAAGCCGTGCGCAGGTGAGACAGTTGGGCGGTATGCGAGGGTTGATGGCTAAACCGGCAAAACGGCTGACAGGCCAGGTCGGCGAAATTATTGAGCAGCCGGTAGAAGCGAATTTCCGCGAAGGTCTTACAGTTCTTGAGTATTTTATTTCAACCCACGGCGGAAGAAAAGGACTTGCGGATACTGCGCTTAAAACATCGGAAGCCGGCTATCTGACACGGCGTCTTATTGATGTGGCGCATGATGTTGTTGTTACGGAGGATGATTGCGGCACGTTGAACGGGATAAAAGTCAGCGCCATCGTTTCCGGCGACGAGGCGATAGAATCATTAGCCGAAAGAATTGTCGGAAGATGCGCTCTTGATAATATAGTCGGAGTTATTCAGACGCCGCAGGGCGATTACAAGGAAGAACTGATATTAAAAGAGAATGAGTTCATAACGCGGGAGCAGGCGGAAAAGGTTGCCAAAGCCGGCATTGAATCCATCAGAATCCGCTCCGTTTTAACCTGCGAGACAAAAAACGGCATCTGTGCGAAGTGTTACGGACTTAATCTTGCAACCGCAAGACCGATAGAAAAAGGCGAGGCGATCGGAATCATAGCGGCGCAGTCCATCGGAGAGCCGGGCACCCAGTTGACACTGAGAACTTTTCACATCGGCGGCACCGCATCCAGAATCGTCAAAGAGGCGAGTATCGTCCTGGACAAGGACTCAACGGTGAAATTTTTCAATTTAAGACATATTAAAAACCGCTCCGGAAAAATAATAGTCGTTTCCAGAAATGCGGAGATGCAACTTGTTTCAGGCAGGATAAAAAAGATATACAAACTTCCTTACGGAACCGAAATAAAATTTGCGAAGGATACAAAGGTTCCGAAAGGCACGGTAGTCGCATCATGGGATTCATACACGATGCCTGTTATAACGGAGCACAATGGTTCGGTTCATCTCAAAGATGTCGTTGAGGGCGCAACGATGCACGAGGCGGAAAATAAAATCACACAGCAGAAAGAGCGGGTAATTATTGAACATCCCGGAACGAAAATGAATCCGCAGGTGGTCATCAACGATGCAGGTAAAAAGGTAGCGGCATATCCGCTTCCCGTTGGAACGCACATAATTGTGGACAATAACCAGCCGGTTGAAAAAGGTGATATCATAGCGAAAATTCCCCGCGAGTATGCAAAAAGCAAGGACATTACCGGCGGATTACCGAGGGTCGCGGAACTTTTTGATGCGAGAAAACCGAAAAATACGGCGGTTATTTCCGAACTTGAGGGAACGGTGACGATCGGTTCCGGCGAGGAAGGAACTTTTGTAACGATTGAAAGCGAAACCGGGATAAAAAGGGAATATAAAATTCCGCAGGGCAAACATCTTATGGTCTACGAGGGCGA
>PEVQ01000096.1 GCA_002780205.1 Elusimicrobia bacterium CG06_land_8_20_14_3_00_38_11 | reverse complement strand
ATTTGTTGTATAAGTAAATTAAAATTATGCCGAGAATTGCCCCCAGACATAATCCATTAAAACTTCTCAACATTGAAACAAAAAAAGGAGTATGTATATGGCAGAATGTATTGATTATTGAAATCTGACCGATAATACCGACGATAAAAAACGGTTTCCATAAGAAATTGCTTTCTTTGTATTTCAGGTAAATTGCCAGAACCATAAAAGGATGTCCTATCAGAAATTCCTTAAATCGCGGTCTTACAAAAAATATTTTTTCTAAAAACAAGCGAAAATTATCTTCTAATGGTGTAGTTGTTCCGTAATTCCCGGTCCGAAAAATATAAAATCCTATTGCAAATAACAGAAAGCCGATAAAAATTGCTTCACCATATAAGAGCGGTTTTTTTAGAAATTTTTTTAAGTTTTCTTTATACAGCAGATATATTAAAATCAAAATTGGTGTAAGAGATACTATTTTTATCCCTCTGAACAAATCAATCCCCAGCATAAAATCTTTAGTTGCCAAAAGACCCGCTATCGTTGTGCCGGACAAAATAGAAAAAACAGCGATTAACAAAAAAATCAAAACCGATTTTACTAATGAATACTTTCCGTCAAAATTATAACTGAGACATAAAAATAAAAGACAAATTATCGGTGATAACAAAGCAATAAAAAAAGAAATTATTTTTGTAATGCCTGTGTATGCCGCAAAATTTGAGTTTATTGCTTTAATGCTCGCAGGTTTACCGACATCAAACCCGATTTTACCGAGTGACTTTTTTGACTGACGGATATATTCTAACGCATAATCAAGCGTTGTTTGGGACAAATCAAGAATTATTATTCCGACATTTCTTTCAAGGGCTGCCCGATTTATTTTTTCAAGATTTTTTTTATAGTCGGAATCCCATCTTAACTTAAAAACTCTGTAGCCGCCGTAGGAATTTTTAAGTATTTTTTTAACTTCTTTTTGTTTGGCAAATTCAATCAACCCGAATGTATAATTAAAATCGGCAGGTATTTCGCCGTAAAAATCGTCGGATAAAATAACCGCCGTAACATTCGGAATATTTTTTGGAATTAACGATATATCGCCCTGCACGGCAAAAACCGTATCAAGATTCAATTTTGGGACGATTGAAATTTTTTTTGATGAAATGCCGAGATATTTTTCCCGCGGAAATATCTTAAATTTTGATTCTTCGGTATCATCAAAAAAATCCTTTGCTTTATCGTCGGAAATAAGAACGGTATTTATTCCGGCAACACTAAAATCCGACAATTTTTCTATGCCGAAAAAATTCGCCACATCGTCGTATTCAACGGCAAGTGCGACGAAATTATTGCCTTCAACGCGAATCCTGTTTTTTAGAGGTATAACTGAAATGCCAAAAAGAATAGTCAAAAAACTTATATAAATTAGTTCTTTTTTTTTTTTCATTCAAATTTCTTTTTTAATTTTTCTCTGTTTTTTTCCAAATCCTGCGGGGTTTTTATGGGGAAAAACCGCTCTTCTCTATCAACCACAATATATTCTGTTTTGAGAAACAAAGAAAGGTCACCTGCGAGTCGTTCAAATTGAATTACCTTTTTGTCACCTGCTTTTTTTTCAACATAATAAAACGGAAGATTGAATTTTTTGTTTAATGAATCTGACTTGAAAATATATGTTGCCGTATTGAAGACAGAAATCAAATCCTGATTGAAATCAGTCGGAAACTTAAACTGTTCTACAATTTCAAGATGGCCGTTCACGACGGCAGGCGCACCGCCTTTATCACCCGGATATTTTTCGGCAAGTTCTACAGTCATTTCGGAATTTTTATAAATGTGATCGCCGAAAATAAGTTCGGAAATTGTGGCGCCGAGATTATCCACATTGGAATACCAAAGATGTTCCCCGCCATTTTTAATGAATTGGGACAAATGTCCCATTTTAGAAAATGCAAACACAAAATCGCCGTGCCCCGGGCCATAATAACTTTCACTTTCCGGAGTTACAAAACCACCGTCGGTATTAAGCCGTTTTGCAATGAACTGGTTGAAACACTTTATACTATTTTCAAGTCCGAACCAATTATTTTTTTTGAGATGTTCAAGCGTTGCATTTTCGGTGGAATGACTGTTCATTAAATAAATCGGTATTTTTACATTATATTTTTGATTAACTTTTTTTATTTGTTCAAGTTTAATTTGCAAAAAACTTTTACCGTCATAAACCTCAACTATGCCTTTTACAACCCCACCGAAACGGGTTGCCATCCCGCCGTTGACAATCACAACGCCAAGTTTCCCTTTTTTTATTGCGTCAGCACCCAGATTACTTAGTTTTTCATTTTGAGAATTATCATTTTTCGGATTGAAGAATTTCATTTCATCGGGCGGTTCCACTTTCGCTTTAAGAATGTTGTTTTTATCGGAAAGTTCGCCGACAAGATATTTTTTTCTCAAATCTTCAAACAATTTTTTGTCGTAATTATATTTTTTTAAGATGTCCATTTCAGTTTTTCGAAATAGTGAAATAGTGAAATTAAATCAAACCTTCATATAATTTCTTTGTTTTTTGTGCAATGTATGTCCACGAAAAAAATTCTTCAACCCGTTTTCTTCCCTCATCGCCCATTGTTTTTCTCAATTTTTCGTTCTTTAAAAGACGGTTAACGGCACCGGCAATCTGTTCCGGGTTTTTCGGCTCAACTAAAAGCCCGGTTTTTTCAGGCAGCACAACTTCAAGAATTCCGCCGGTGGCGGATGCGATAACCGGCGTTTTGCAAGCCATCGCTTCAAGATTTATTATTCCGAACGGTTCATAAATGGACGGGCAGACAAAAATTTTTGCAGAGGAATACAACTGAACATACTCTTCTTCTTTCAAAAGTTCATGAATCCAGACGATATTTTTTTTCTTTTCCACTTCTTTTATTATCCTGTCTTCGTAATCCTTTGTATCCGCACCTGTGGCGCCGAGAACAATTTGCACGGGAATTTTATCCGCTGCGGCAACGAGGTATTCAAGTCCTTTCTGGGGTGTCGGTCTGCCGACAAACAAAATGTAGTCATCGGCGATTTTGTATTTATTTTTTAGAGTGGCGTTTAATGGTGTGTATTTCCATTTGTTCAGGTCAACACCATTATGGATAACTTCTATTTTCTCCGACGGAATGTTGAAAAATTTTAGAATATCCTGTTTCATCAAATTGGAAACTGCAATAACTTTGTCTGCCGACTCAATTCCTATTTTTTCAATCCATGAACTTAATTGATAGCCGTGTCCGAGTTGGTCTTCTTTCCATGGTCTTAATGGCTCAAGCGAATGGCAGGTTGCGACAAACGGTATGTCGTAAAGAATTTTTGTCAAAAGCCCGCCGAAATGCCCGTACCATGTGTGAGTATGAACCACATCGGAAGTTATTTCCTCCACCTGTGCAAGCATATTTACCGAGAGGGTCTCAAGCGTCGGCGAAATTTTTTTACCTTTTAACGCTTCCCATCCCTTGTACCCTCGGACTTTTATTTTGTCGTCAACCCTTTGGTCACCGAAACATCTCACTTCAACTTCCATTATCTTTGAAAGTTCCTGCGACAGATACCTCAGATGAACCCCCGCTCCTCCGTAAATGTACGGCGGATACTCTTTTGCCATCATCGTTACTTTCATAGACCCTCCAATTTTTTTCATTTTTATTTTTTACGAATAATACCAATAACTAAATAAGTAAGAAATCCAATAAATGAATAAACTAATGTTCCTGCAAACATCATAGATAAAACTTCTCGTTGACAGAAAATAATAGATAAAGATTCTTTTCGACAGAAAATATAATCCAAAATAGCACCAGCAGGAGACAAAACTCCACCCATAATCAGTAAAACTAAAGGAGACCGTGTTACATTAGTTAAAAGAATTAAACATGCACACAATAAAATTGTGCAAACTCCAATGGAAAATCCGATGATCGCAGCAGTTTTGTATAATTCGTGTAATTTTTTCATTTTTAATGTCCCGGGGTTGAAAAATAGGCGTGGATTATTGATAGAAATCCGGCTTTTTTTGCTTCTGCGTTTATTGTACCTGCGTAATTTTCGTCATAACTCTCGCCGGTATAAACGCGCCACAAAATTTCGTTATTAAAAAATGCTGCCAACTCCCGTCGTGCATAAATATCGTTGTGCTTTACGACTTTTTCCAGCAGTTCAAAAAACTTTTTTGAGTGCTGTAATGCGAGTTCATTTATAGCAAAGATTTGCTTTGTGGCTACATTTTTTTGTATCCTAAAAATATAGACAGGTTCTTTCTGGGGTTCAAGGCGGACATAATTTTCCCGTCCGTGCCAGACATATTTTTTGCCCGTGATGAGTTCTTCAACGATATAGTCGGCATCCGATAAAATACCGAATTTTTCAACGGGTACGGTTACTCTTGCATCCTGAACCTCGTGCGGATTAAGA
This sequence comes from Elusimicrobia bacterium CG06_land_8_20_14_3_00_38_11, assembly GCA_002780205.1. Taxonomy (GTDB): domain Bacteria; phylum Elusimicrobiota; class UBA8919; order UBA8919; family UBA8919; genus UBA8919. The sequence goes on along the minus strand of PEVQ01000096.1, from coordinate 5,810 downwards.
TTTGCCGCGATAAGAATTATGTTGTCTTTATATTTTTTTCCGTAGAAAAGTACATTTTCGTTCGTTGAATTATAAATTCTTAAATTGTCATAATATTGTAATGCGGGATTTGTCCGTCGGATTTCGTTTATTTTTTCAATATAATCCTTGATATTTCCCGGCTTGTTCCAGTCCCAGACCTTGTACTGATATTTTTCAGAATCAATATATGTCTCCGTACCTGGATATGCGTTTCCGTCGCACAGTTCGTATCCGTTGTAGATTCCGTAGAGCGATGACAATGTTGATGCAATAGCCATCCGCATTTTGAAAGCAGGTCTTCCGCCCGTCTGAATTATCGGCGGGCAGATGTCCGGCGTATTGGTAAAAAAATTAGCCCTCAAAAAATTTGTCAGATATGAATTGGTGAGTTTCAGAACATATTCTATCAGTTCATTTTTTCCGTTTCGCCAGGTAAAATAAGTGTATGATTGCGAAAAACCGACCCTTGCAAGTTCCTCCAATTTTTCATAATTTGTAAATGCTTCAGCAAGAAAAACGGTATCCGGGTAGGCATTTTTAACTTCACAAATAACCCATCTCCAAAACTCCGTCGGTTTTGTGTGAGGATTATCAACCCGAAAATGTGTGACCCCTTGTTTTCTCCAGAATATAAAAATTGATTTCATCTCCTGCCACATTTTTTTTTGCGCTTCGCTTACCCACCCTAAAGGGTGGGCTACATTATTGTATAAATTTGCTCCATTAACGAAGGATTGAAATCCCTCATTCAGCAAATTTGTTTTATCTTGTGGATAAAAATTCAAGGGGTAAATATCCTCATATTTTTTCGGCGGATTTTCCGCATATGCAATTGTGCCGTCGGCTCTTTTGTGAAACCACTTGGGATGCTCTTGAACATATGGATGGTCGGGCGAGCACTGTAACGCAATATCAATCGCTATTTCAATTCCGATTTTGTTTGCTTCTCTGACGAAGCGTCTAAAATCATCAATCGTTCCGAGTTGCGGTTCTATTGATTTATGTCCGCCTTGCTCGTTGCCTATTGCCCAGGGGCATCCGGGATCGTCGTGCCCAGCCGATAAAGAATTATTAGGTCCCTTTCTGAAAGATTTTCCTATCGGATGAATCGGCGGAATATAAAGGACATCAAATCCCATTTTTTTGATGTCCGGCAGGCGTTTTTCACAATCGGCAAAAGTTGCACTTTTCCCGGGTTGTGTTCCCTGCGAACGGGGAAATATTTCGTACCATGCGGCAAAACGGGCGTATTTTTTTTCTGCCATAACCTCTAATATTTTGTCGTAACCGTCTATACTGTATTGGTAAAAACCCGGTGATTTTGGCAGAAAAGAGCCGACATATTTTTCGCCGTCTTTAAGCATCAAAGCAGTTTTCCATTTTTTTTCAGATGATTTTTTATATTTCAGGACAGGATTTTCATCACTTTCTGTTTCACATGAAATAAAAAACTCTCTGTCGGTTTCCGTCTTAACCGGATATAATCCGCCCTCCAATTCCGGATGCACATTTTTAATTTTCATTTTAATCGTTCTCCAAAAAACCTATTCAACTACTTTCGTAGTTGCGAAAGTACGCAAGTAGTTTTATTTTACCGTCTGAAAATAGTTTTTTATACTTTTTAATTATCAATTTTTAATTGCCGTTACTGTGTTTCCTTCAAAAATTTTGCCGCTTCTTCCGGCGAGGTAGGATTAATATAAAAACCGGTTCCCCACTCAAATCCTGCAGCATTTGTTAACCGAGGCGTTATTTCAATGTGCCAGTGGTAATAGGGAAGTTTCCCGCTTTTACACGGTGAGTTGTGTATGACAAAATTATACGGCGGCATTTCAAGAGTTCTGTTCATTCTTCCATTGATGTCCCTTAAAATAATCGCAAGATTGGTGACCTCATGTTTCGGTAAGTCCTCAAAAACGGAAGCATGTATTTTTGGAAGTATACATGTTTCAAAAGGAAATCTTGATGCAAACGGCGTTATGCAGATAAAATCCTCGTTTTCCGAAACGATTCGCACATTTGCATCTATTTCCTCTCGGATAATATCGCAGAAAACACATCTTTCCTTGTATTCAAAATAATTCCGCCCGCCTTCAAGTTCCTGTTTTACCCTGACCGGCACCGTCGGCATCGCTATAATTTGTGAATGAGGATGGACGAGCGAAGCTCCTGCTGCCTTACCGTGATTCTTAAAAATCAGCACATACTCAAATCGCGAATCTTTTTTTAAATCAAGCATTCTATCTCGCCACGCCCAGATAACTTCTTCCACATCCTTGTTTTCCAAATCGGAAAATGCAGCGTTGTGTTTTGCGGTTTCTATAACAACTTCATGGGCGCCGATACCGTCCATAAAATCAAACATTCCCTCGCCTCTGCGGTTGAGATTTCCTTCAACCCGCAAGACGGGATATTTATTAGGTATAACCCGAACCCACCAACCTTTTTCGTTTCTTTTTGTGCCGGGTTCCCTGAAAGAAAGAATTTCCGACGGTGTTTTACTCTCATTACCCGGGCAAAACGGGCAACTTCCGTTAATCAGCGGCACTTCTTCTTCGGACTTTGAAAAATCCGATTGTATTTTTCCTCTTTCGGTTGCAATAATCACCCATCTTCCGATAATCGGGTCTCGTCTTAGTTCCGGCATTTTTTTCTCCTATATCAGTACGACAGTCTTATTTCTACCGACCATAAACCTATGAAATCCGTTGTTTTTCAGATATTCAATTGAATTTTTTAAGTCCTCTTTTGTAGATGGCAGATGAGTTTCATTGACGATTAGTGCGTCACTATTAATGAATTTAGAAATTTCCATAAAATTTACCTCTCCAGTTCCGGGCGCTTTGTGGTCATAAACATCAATAACATCGTGCAGATGAACGCCTATGAGACGGTCGGAATATTTTTCCAAAAAATCAAGATGGTTTTTTACCAATCCCTGTTTTTCGGCAACTATTGAATGTCCGACATCATACCAAAATCCGATTGCGTTAGAGTTAAATCTATCAAAAATAATTTCATAATCGGCTAACGACGGTATTTCATCAGCCCAAAACCTGTTTTCAACCCCTATTTTTACATTTTTTCTTTCGGCATAAATTATAAGTTCATCAAAAGATTTCAACAGATTTTCAAGAAAAATTTTTGATTTTGCTTTTCTTTCCAATAAAAAAGTTTCAAGATAATTTTTGTAATCCGCTTCTTCGCTTCGCTCACCCGAACTGAAGTTCGGGCTACATTTATGGTTTGAATTTGTTCCATTGACGAGGGACTGAAGTCCCTCATTCCACAAATTCTTTTTATATTTTGTCTCATTATATTTTTTTGCCAGAGCCCTCCCTGTTATTTTCATATCTATTTCGCCCGCATGAATCACAATCGCTTCCGCACCGACGGAATTTGCAACATCAATTGTCTTTTTTGTAAGTTTAACTGCCGTTGTCCTTTCGTTTCCGTCGGTTGAGGTCATGTTATAAGGCGAATAAATTGTTTTACCTGTCGGGATAAAATCAATTCTCGGACAATAATTATGCACGGAAACAATTTTTATTCTTTTGGCAATTTCAGATATAAAACTTTCAGGCACCTCAACATTGAGTTCAATTGCCGAAAATCCCAGCGACTTTATTTCCTCCACCATTGAAACCGGGTCTTTATGTTTTGAGATATTGTAGGCGGTTGAAAGTGCAATCATATAAAAAGCAATTAAGAATTGAGAATTAAGAGTTGAGAATTGTAAATGCTAAAATCCATAATTCTTAATTTTCAATTTTCAATTCTCAATTGTCGTATTATCTCCCTTCCTGCTGCTGCTTCTGATAAATTTCTATCAGCGGCTGAGAAATATTTGAGGGTGATTCCTCGTAACGAGAAAATTTCATCTTAAAACTGCCGGCACCTTTCGTAATTGAACGCAAATCGGTTGCATATTTGGAAATTTCCGAAAGCGGCGCCGTCGCTATAACTTTCTGTTTTTTCCCGAGTCGTTCCACTCCCATAACCCGTCCCCGCCGCGCATTTAAATCCCCCATCACCGCACCCATATAATCGTCGGGAATTACAACTTCAAGTTCAACAATCGGTTCCAGTATGCACGGTTTTGACTCGGTAACTCCTTTTTTTAACGCCATGCTTCCTGCAATCTTAAAAGCCATATCTGATGAATCAACCTCGTGATAACTGCCATCGTATAAAGTAGCACGCATATCGGTCACTGGATAGCCGGCAATAACTCCCTGCCCCATCGCCTCTCTGACCCCTTTTTCTACCGACGGAATATAATTTCTTGGAATTCTACCTTCTCTTATCGCATTTACGAATTCAAAACCTTTTCCTCTTTCAATCGGCTCAAGTTTCAGCCAGCAATCGCCGTATTGCCCGCGGCCACCGGTTTGTCTTTTATATTTTCCCTGAACCTCCGCGGTACTTTTTATCGTTTCTCTGTATGCCACCCTCGGCGGTTTGAATTCAACATCAATTCCATATCGTTCTTTTACTCTCGCGATGGCAACTTCTATGTGAAGTGCGCCGAGTCCGGATAATATCAGTTCCTTTGTCTCGGCATTGTAAGATGATTTTATCGTCGGGTCTTCTCTCATCATTGACTGCAGGGCGGATGCGACTTTTTCCTCTTCGCCTTTTGATTTTGGAAAAACAGCCATACTTATTGACGGCTCCGGAAAATTTATTTGTTTGATTTTGCCCGCTGCCGTCTCATCTCCGAGAATATCATTTGTCTGAGTTTCTTTAAGTTTCACCGCAACGATGATATCGCCTGCCGATGCTTCCGTTATTTCCGTTCTCTTTTTTCCGAGTAATGTGCAAAGCGTTCCCAGCCGCTCCGTTGTTCTTCTGGTAACATTTTTGTAATCCGTTCCCTGTGAGATTTTTCCCGAATATATTTTTAAGAATGAGAGATTTCCCGTGTGTGGCTCAATAACACTCTTGAAAACGAGCATTGATGGTTTGTCGGTATCCGCCAAAATAGAAGCCGCCGGCATAAATTCGTTTATAAAACCTACAAGCCCGTCGCATCCGATATTTTTGGTCGCGCTTCCGCATAAAATCGGAATTATTTTTTTTGACGCTATACCGTTCTTAAAACCTGACATTAACTCAAGGTTTGTTATCTCCTTACCGTCAAGATATTTTTCTATTAAACAATCGTCGCTTGATGCAACTACTTCTATAAATTTTTCGCGGTGATTTTTCATATCTTCCGGGGCATCAGTAATAACTGAGACAACTTTTGAGAATTTTGTTCCGGTAGCGTCGGGCACGGAAACCGCAATTACCGAACTATTGAAATCTTTAAGATGGCTTAAAGTTTTTGACAAATCAATATCTTCTTTGTCCAATTTATTTATGAAAATTGCTTTCGGTTTGTCGCAGTTTTCCCACAGATACTCAAAAGTGGCGTCAATAGAAGATGAAGCATCAAATACAAAAATTGCGGAATCCGCAGTTGCAAGTGCTGCAACCGCATCGCATACAAAATCGGAATATCCCGGAGTATCAAGCAGATTTATTTTTGTGCCGTCATGAACAAATGAAATTAATGATGTGTAAACGGACGAGCCCCGTTCAATTTCATCGGGATTAAAATCGCTTACAGTATTTCCGTCCTCAACTTTTCCGACCCGATTTGTAATTTTTAAGTTGAATAAAATCGTCTCAATAATTGATGTTTTCCCGCTTCCCGCGCTACCGACGATTGCCACATTTCTGATTTTTTCTTTTGTGTAATTCATCATATCCCCTATTTAGCCACAGACAGTCACAGAATTTCA
>PEVQ01000271.1 GCA_002780205.1 Elusimicrobia bacterium CG06_land_8_20_14_3_00_38_11 | reverse complement strand
AAAAATGAAAATAATTTTATGTATTCCAAAAAATTAATAATTTTAATTTGGACGGTTTTAATTTTTTCAAACTTTAATTGCGGAGTACCCAGGCAAGAAAAAGAGATTAAATTCTCATATGGTAAAAACAAGAACTGGAGTACGACAATAGAATCAGGGTCTTCATTATTCAGACAGCGGAAATTCAAAGATGGAATAGCAGAATTCAATAGGGCGTTGAAATCTGCTGAAACACCGGATGAATATGCGTGTACTTTTCTATGGATTGCAAATTGTTATTTGAAATTAGGAGATTTATCTACCGCAATAGAGTTCACAAAGAAAGCAGAGAAAAACAAACCGGACGACATACGGCTTTTATTCGGGACAAGCGGTTTATTTTTTCAATGCAGCGAATATGAGTCGGCAAAAAATAGTTTTGAAAAAATTGTGCTGATTGACAAAAAAGGGGATTATGGCAAAGGTGCGAAAAAATGGATAAAATATATCAAGGGCATCAAACCGCTGCCCCAACTTCCCGATAAAACCATAATTAAAGACAGAATAAATACCGGGAAAATATTATTGGTCCCGGTCGGTGAAGTTCAAGATTTTGTTCTTGATTATATATCTGAATATATAGAATCAATCTTCGGATATGCAGTTAATAAAAGTAAGAGTATTAAAATGCCTCCGGATGCTTACGATTCCGTTAAAAAGCAATACTCACCTATGAGGATTATGTGGGAACTTGAAACTTTGTCTTCTACGGATATAGTTCATATAATAGGTATCACCGAAGCGGATTTGAAATGGGAGGGTGGGAAAGGAAACTTTTCATGGAGTTGGGGTTGTTATGGCGGTGGCCCGCAGATTATTTCATTAAATAGAATAGGATTATATGGCGATGTCGAAATGAGTCGGTTTTTATACCGTTCCCTTGTAATTACCGTCAAAAGAATAGGGAATAGTTTTGGTATCCCGAATAGCAAGGACAAAAAATCGTTTATGAAACAAGGTTGGTATATTGATGACTTGGATGAAAGAAAACTTGAATTAAGCCCTGTCGAAAATTTTTATTTGAATCTTTATCAGGAATATGAAAGGTTATTGGTGCAGGGAGATTATATAAACTCAATTCAAATTTTACAGGAAAAAATCCGGCAAAATCCGAACGATGCCGTTTCGCATACATTATTAGGGGTTTGTTTATTTTATAGAGAATTTCAAACTAAAAAATTTGAGCAGGCATCATATGAATTTGAAAAAGCAATGAGTATTTGCAAAAACAACCCTGTTGCATTGGGGTGGCTTGGGGCTATTGATGAAATGAGTGGAAAAGGAAGTTTATCCAGTGCGAAATGTAAATCTGCTGTAAAAGAAAATTTTTCATTACCATTTGTACATGCTTATTTTTCAAAAATACTTTTCCAACGCGGTAAACCTAAAGAAGCAATTTTCGAGTATGAACAGGCCATACGGCTCGGCGCATGGATACCTGATTTTGAAAAAATCCCGCCAAAAATTAAAGAAAAAATTCTCAAAGAAGTAGACGCTCACATCGACGAAATTATAAAATCGTTTGACAATCGGCCGTATTTTTATTCACGATTAGCAGTCGCTAAATATCTTTTTAAGCAGAAAAGATATGAAGAATCGATAAAACTTTTGAATGAAGCGCTGAATAATGCACCGCCCAAAGGGTTTTTCGGGGATTGGAGAATTAGCTGGATATATAAAGAACTCGGGAATATTCACGAGGAGATTAAAAATTATGAGGTTGCAATAGCAATGTATAAAAATGCAATTGCGACGGCGAAAAGAAAAGAAGAAAAAGCATATGCTTATAACGAAATTGCGTGGATATACGCAGATGGACTCAATAAAAATTTTGCTGAAGCGTTGATATATGCAAAAAAAGCAGTGGACTTAAAAAGCAAAGATGCTAGTTATTTAGACACACTGGCATGGTTATATTTCAAACTTGGAGATTATGAGAAATCTTTAAGATATATTGATAAATCGTTAAAAACCGGTTCTACTTTTGAGTTAGATTTACGTCAACAGCACAAGAAAGAAATCCTTGATAAACTTAGAAAACGCTAATTATGTTCACTTATCCGGAAAAATTCGATGTGATTGAGATAAGATAAAAATCTTTAAACTTTGATAAAGTCACTTGACAAATTAACTATTATTGTATAAGATATTACTTATGAGGTAATTTACATTACACAAAAGGTTGAAAAAAATGAAAACGCTCGGGAAAATCAGCGCCAACCTTATAACCGAACTTTATAACGAAAACAAACCGGTTTTTACAATTGACGATATTATCCGTATAAATAAAACATCCCGCGCAAATGCGGCGAAGTTGGGTTTTGATTTAATTAGAAGAAAGGTAATCCATCGGCTTAAAAAGGGCAAGTACATTATTATTCCGCAGGAACTTGGTTCGGCAGATACATTTACGGGCAATTTGTATCTGATGGCAAAGGAAATTGTAAATACACAGAATTACTATATTGCTTTTTATAGTGCTATGAAATACTGGGGAATGACGACCCATCCGGTTATTAAAATGTTTATTGTCACATCAAAAAGACAGTTCCCACCGAAAGCAATCGCAGACAAAGTTTCGTTTGTATTTGTGAACAAAAAAAATATCTGGGGTATAAAAAGCGAATGGATAACAAAAACGGTAACGGTCAACATTTCCGATATTGAAAAAACGATAGTTGACGCACTTTCCCATCCCGAATATTGCGGCGGAATTACGGAGGTCGCCAAGGGTATCTGGTTGGTTAAAGATAAAATAAACTTCAAACGGCTCATTAAATATACTATGAAATATAACAAAAAAACGGTTGCTAAAAGATTGGGTTATATTTTTGAAATACTCGGCATCGATGCCGGTGACACATTTACAAAACTGAAAACTTATATTTCAAACAGATACGATTTATTAGATCCGACATCTACAAAAAAAAGTATTGATAAAAATAATTGGCGTTTGATTGATAATATCGGAAGCAAACAGATATTAAAAATAATATCTGCATAAAATTATGATTGACTACAATTATGTAAGAAAATTGAGCGAAAAAATCGGTGTTCCGGAAGAAACCATTGAAAAGGACTTTTGCATAGAATTATTGCTCAGCCGATTTTGTAATAATGCCATCTTGACAAAAAATTTGGTATTTCGTGGAGGGACAGCATTAAAAAAAATGTACTTTCCGGAGTTCCGTTATTCGGAGGATTTGGATTTTATGCTAAAATCCGACGGTAGTTTAAGTATTTATGAAAAAACCATTGAACATATTTTAAGTGAAGCAGTAAAGCATTTGCCGGTAGTTCTTAAAATAAAAAGTATTTTTTATCCTCAACGAGGGCATCTGCAAATATTTGTCCTGTATGATATTATTCCGGAAATTCGTTCAAGTAAAGAACTGAAAATAGATATAATTGAGGACAGTATTGTATTGCCCTCAAAAAATAGAAAAATCAATTTTTCATTTGAATATTTTAAAAAGTCAAATTGTTTTCTGAATACATATAATTTGGAATCAATAATTTCCGAGAAAATCGGTAGAATTTTAGATGTGGTAGATGAACCGCGCGATTTGTGGGATTTACTGTATCTGCTGAAATCAAAAATAAAAATCAAGGATGCCAAAAAATCATTCAGGAAAAAATACGGGACAGAAATAAATGTACCAAGTTTGCGTAATGCCATAAAAAATAAAAATTACAAAAAAATGTGGGATATAAGATTGAAAAACCAATTGCCGAATCTCACCGAGTATGAAACAGTTGTGAAAGAACTTGGAATTTTAATAAAATCCTACTTTAGCAATATGTAAAAAATAATATGTTCACTTATCCTGAAAAATTTGATGTGATTGTGGTCGGTGCGGGGCATGCAGGTTGCGAGGCATCTCTCGCTTCTGCACGAATGGGGATGAAAACTTTACTTCTTACCATTAATGCCGATACCGTTGCGCAGATGTCCTGCAATACTTCTATCGGCGGTATTGCCAAAGGACAAATCGTTAGAGAGATTGACGCCCTCGGCGGTGAAATGGGAAAAATCGCCGATAAAACCGGTTTGCAATTTCGCATACTTAATAAATCAAAAGGTCCCGCGGTGCAGTCGCCGAGAGCACAGTGCGACAAAAAACTTTACCAGTTCACAATGAAGCACACGATTGAAAAACAGAAAAATCTACGGTTCATTCAGGCGGAAGCGATAGAAATTTTAACTGCCGGGAAAAAAGCAGTCGGAGTTATCGCAAAACCGTCAATAAAATTTTCAGGCAAAACCGTTATTGTAACAACCGGCACATTTTTGAAAGGGCTTATTCATATCGGCGAAATGATTTTTCATTCCGGAAGAAGCGGCGAATTTGCGGCGATGCATCTTTCCGATTCACTTAGAAAATTGGGTTTTGAATTGGGCCGACTTAAAACAGGCACGCCGCCGAGAGTAAATGGCAGAAGTATTGATTATTCAAAATGTACCGCGCAACCCGGTGATGAACCGCCCGTACCATTTTCGTATTTTACTGAAAAAATTACACAATCACAATTACCGTGTTGGCTTACATATACAAATCCAAAAACGCATAAAATTATTTCAGACAATTTTCATCGTGCACCGCTTTTTTCAGGCCAGATTAAAGGAATAGGTCCCAGATATTGCCCGTCCATTGAGGATAAAATAAAAAAATTCCCAGAGAAGGAGCGCCACCAGATTTTTCTTGAGCCGGAAGGATATGATACGGAAGAGGTCTATTGTAACGGGCTCGCGACCTCGCTTCCATATGATGTCCAGTTAGAAATGTTGAAAACGATTCCCGGATTGGAAAATTGCGAGATGATTAGACCCGGCTATGCGATTGAATATGATTTTTGTCCTCCGATTCAAATGAAGCCGACTCTTGAAACAAAAATTATTGAAAATTTATTTTTTGCAGGACAGATTAATGGGACTTCCGGTTATGAAGAAGCGGCGGGTCAGGGAATAATTGCGGGAATAAATGCGGTCGCAAAAATAAAAGGTATTGAGCCGCTGATTTTGAGACGGGACGAAGCATATATCGGTGTCTTGATTGATGATTTGGTAACAAAAGGCATTCTTGACCCTTACAGAATGTTCACATCCCGTGCCGAATATCGTTTGCTTTTGCGTGCAGATAATGCCGATTTGCGGCTGATGGATTACGGTTATAAATGCGGTTTGATTGACGGCGAAATTTACAAAAATTTTCAGAAGTATAGAGCATTTGTTCTACAATCCGACGATAAAATTTATAGAGCAAATGCTCTACAAGAAGTAAGAGATGGCGAAATTTATCCTTGGACAAAAGAGAAAATTGAATATGAAATTGAAATTGAAAAAAAATATGCCGGCTACATAAAAAGACAGATTGCGGATGTTGAAAAATTCAAAAAAATTGAAAATAAAAAAATTCCTGAAAAAACCGACTATGACAAAGTTCCCGGACTACTTACGGAAAGCAGGCAAAAATTAAATCAGGTGCGTCCGGTTTCCGTCGGTCAGGCATCAAGAATTTCAGGGGTTACTCAGGCAGATTTAAGTATAATTATGATATGGCTGGAAAAGAAAAAACATGAACAATTTAGATGACAATATTGCGTCATTGGATGTTCTTGACGCCGAACTTGTTTTAGAAATTGCTTCAAAAGATATTTTAGGATTTAAAAAGCCGGTAAAATTTTTCAATGCCCATTTTGAGTATAAAAATATTTTCGGAAAAAAAAGAAAGGTGTATTACAATTTGATAGAAAAAATTTACTATGCTAAAAATAAAATAAAAATAAAACTTTACGGCAAAATGTTCGCTATAACATTGCGTAATGTTGTTAATATTGAGAATAATTTTGTAAAATTGAAAAAACTTACCGGTTTTTGAATATGTTTTTTTTGATTTTTAATTCTACATTTATAATTTATCTTTACACGATGTATCCGACCATATCGCCTTATCGCGATAGCGGCGATATGATTGTCTCCGCATTTACTTATGGCATCGCCCACCCGCCGGGTTATCCGCTTTATGTTTTATTGGGGAAAATTTTTACTATTTTAATTCCGTTCGGAAACATCGCATATAGAGTAAATTTGATGTCCGCATTTTTCGGCGCCGCTGCCTGCGGAGTTTTATATCTGTTGCTCAAAAAAATCGGCGGACAAATTTTTAGCGATAAAAAACCAGTTTTGATTTTCAGTTCGTTGTTTGCAGTGTTTTTGTTTTCTTTAAGTTCATCAATGCATTCTTTGAGTGTTGTATCTGAAATGTATTCCATAAATGCCTTTTTCACAGTTTTGATAATTTATTTGTTACTTCGTTCCCGACCTGAAGGTCGGGCTACAATATTGAGTGATGTTTCGGGTTTGGACAGGCGGGTTGAAACCCGCCTAAACCCTCACATCATTTTTACTCGGTACTCTCTACTCGCTGTTTTTTTATTCGGTTTGGGTCTCGGCAATCATCACACACTTGTGCTGTTAATCCCAGGAATTGTGTATCTGATAATCCGAAGTCCGAAGCCTGCCCTCGCAGAACTTAAGCGGGGGTCCGAAGTCCGAAGTCAAACTACAAGACATTGGACATTTTTCTTTTTAATAGGTCTTTCCGTCTATCTTTTTTTACCTATTCGGTCCGCACAAAATCCTACTGCAAATTGGGGCGGCCCTGCGGCTTCAGTCAGAAATTTTGTCAGAGTTCTAACTCGTGCCGATTACGGGGGGGTTCGTCTTCATCCCGAAAAAAGTCCGACGGAACAGAATTTTTCAACAGTGATAGAAAATTTCGTTGATTTTTTAAGCATATCTATTAGATATAAAAATGGCTGGGCTATTGTAATAATTTTACTTCTCACGCTTGGTATTTATTTTTCGTTCAGAAAAAAACTTTTTTGGACTTTATTTTTGTTCTGGTTTTTTTCAGGTCCGGTATTTTTTATAATTTCAAATTTACCGTTAACCGATAGAACCTCGCTTCCGATTTTGGAGCCGTATCTGATAATGCCTTTAATAATTTTTACCATCTGGTTTGGTATCGGACTTTTTTATGTATTTTCTTATTTACCTAAATTAGAAAATATAAAAACTGTATGTTTTTTGACAGCGATTGGAGTACTGTTTTTGATAACCGTTGTAAATCTACCGCAGTTGTCAAAAAGATATGAATTCATCGGATATGATTATTCAAAGGACCTGCTGAAGACACTGCCGAAAAATTCGGTATTGTTTAATCCTGACGATACAACAACTTTTACCCTTAAATATCAGCAGGATTGTATCCGGAGAAGAAGGGATGTTAAACTCGCCGTTTTTTACAAAACATTGTGGGGTTACGGGCAACTTAAAAAGAAATATCCTGAAATTTTGCCGAACTATGAAATAAAATCCGGGATGGAACTTGAGTCCACGCTTTTATCGTATAATTTCAGCCGATTTCCTTTTTATTCCGATAATATAAGCAAAATCCCGCCGAATTATAAAATTACTCCAAAAGGACTTCTTTACGGCAACTCCGATATTTCATTGTCGGAAAAAATGTTTGATTTTTATGTTTTGCCGCCCCGTACTTTTGGGAAAAACAGATTTTTCACCAACCAGATAATAAATTACTACTCTGCGGGCTATAACAATTTAGGTCTTGTATTTAACGAAAAAAAATTATACAATAAAAGTGTTCCGCTCTTTGAAAAGGCAATTTCTGTTGACCCGTCGCTTTCTCAGGCGTATAATAATTTGGGTGTAGTGTATTGGGAAAAAATGGATTATGAAAAAGCGTCTGAATATTTTTCCCAATCGCTTAAAAATGCTCCGAATGACGAAGGCGTAAAAAGAAATCTTTTGATGGCACAGGAAAAATTAAAAAAATGAAACCCGATACACTTAAAGTTTTTTTAGATGGATTAAAACTTCTCAACATAAAACTTGATGAAAAGCAGATAGAAAAATTTTCAGTTTATCTTGATGAACTGAAAAAATGGAATCAAAAATTTAATCTGATAGGTCCAGCAACGGATGAAGAAATCATTAAAAGACATTTTTTGGACTCTTTGAGTGTCGTGCCTTTACTTCCAACTTCCAACCTCCAACTTCCAGCCATTTTGGATATTGGCAGCGGTGCAGGTTTCCCGGGCATTCCTATAAAAATAGCATTGCCGGATATTTCATTAACGCTCTTGGACTCGTCAAAAAAGAAAATGGAATTTTTAAGGCATCTGTGCAAAAAATTAGACATAAAAGCGGAAGCAATCTGTGGCAGGGCGGAAATTGTAGCCAAAATGTCCACACATCAGGGTAAGTATGATTTTGCCGTCGCAAGAGCCGTAGCCAAATTGTCAACAGCAGAAAAACTTTGCCTCCCTTTTCTCAAAAATGGCGGAATTTTAATTTTACAGACAGGAAATAGAACGGATATCAATCTGAAAAACGGAGAAATTATGGAAAAATTTAGATTGCCGGAGAAAATTCTGCCCGGCAGAGTGGTCTTATCAATCAGAAAAACCCAGCCCTTCTTAAAAAAATCTCCATTAGGAGCGGCGGGATTTACGCTTATTGAACTTATGGTAGTTGTCGCCCTCATCGGCATTCTTGCAGCAATAGCAATTCCCAAATTTGCGGAAATGATTAGGAGAACAAAACAAGGAAAAACAAAGGGTGAATTGGGCAATTTAAGAAGCGCAATAACACTTTATTACAGTGATTCGGAAGGGATGCAGTATCCTCAAAATGCCGCCGCTATTTCTAATGAAACCGGCCCTATGCAAACGAAATACCTGTCAACAATGCCGGCAGTAAAACTCGGGTTAAACAATTATCAAGAAACAACAGATATAGATGATTTTAATGATGGGGATGCTTTAACCGATTTAGGAAATTGGGGTTACATAGCAAGCCGTGGTCGTGTATTTGTGAACTGTGCACAGTCGGATGCAAAAGGCGAACTGATAAGCAGTTGGTGAAAAAAATGCGTCCGTAGCTCAATTGGATAGAGCGACTGGCTTCGAACCAGTAGGTTGGGAGTTCAACTCTCCCCGGATGCTTTTTAATTTTCAGAAAAATAAAAAAGGACGGCAAAGTTTCAAACCGTCCTTTTTATTTTGTTCAAAATTTATGCTGCACCGGTTATTATGTATGTTTTTCCGGTTGCTATGTCGGTGTAAGTACCCGTGCCGTCGGCACTTATCTTAATAGTTGCGACCGTTGTCCCGTCAGTTGACTTAACAACGCCGCTTACACTTCCGTCTGAATGGAATGTCAAAGTTCCCGTCTCACCGGTTGAAGATGTAAATGTCTGTGTGCCCGAAACGGGTCCGTTTGCTCCAACATACATATCAACAATAACAGACAGGACTTGCCCCATGTGAAGTGTAATCGTTCCGCTTCCGGTCATATGGGCGGGATTGGCATCCGTCGCTTTTTGAGTCATCGTCGTATTCAGTGTCAGATTGATTGTTCCGCGGGGAATGTTTCCGGTGACGGTATTTGTCATTGAATCCGGGAAATTTGACTGAATAAATGTTAAAAGTCCCGAAGAAAGATTTTGCAAATCAGCAAGCGATGAAATCGGGTGCCAAGCAATCGGAGTATTATCACTTAATTTACAAAACATTGCAGGAATATATCTCGGAAATGTTGTTGTTAATCCTATAGATGAAGCAAGAATTTTGTCCGTTTCCGATAACGATTGGGACGCATACAGATACAAATTGCTCAAAGAAGTCCCGAAGGGTCCTTCAAGATTGAAATAAACGACATCGGTTCCTTTCTTGAATTGGATTTTTATCGTCATTCCCATCGGGTCGATAATTGTGTATTTTCCCTCTGCGTCCGCCTCGCCAAGTTCCTGCATTTTAGTTCCGACTTTTGCCGGTGCTCCATATGAAGTAGTTCCGGCTCCTGCTCCCGTACCTGCCGCCTTAAACAACGCAACTACTGCGGAAGCCATCGGACTGCTTTCATATGAGTCCACACTCGTTCCGGTTAAGAGCGATGTTTTCTTTTCGTTCTTCCCGCATCCTGAAGAAAAAATTACTCCGATTAAAATTGAAATTAAAAATAAACTAAACTTTTTCATCTAACCCACCTCCTTAAATTTCAAGGTTCTGTAATTCAGCCACAGAATTTCACAGAACTTCACTGAAAGTTAAAGAA
>PEVQ01000144.1 GCA_002780205.1 Elusimicrobia bacterium CG06_land_8_20_14_3_00_38_11 | reverse complement strand
AGGCAATAAGTAGCCCGCCGTCAAACCCTTCACCGGGAAGTATGTGCCCGTAAATAACAACATAAAAACCAAAAACGAGGAACAGCCCGATTACATAACCGGTTAAGATTCTGATTGTTTTATCCATATAACAACCACTGAACTGACGCGGAACTTATACACGAAACTGAAGCGGAACTGTTCTGTGTCTGTTCCGTGTCCCCACTCAATGCGGGGCTTCCGTGTCTGTTCCGTGTCTTCCTTTCTTCCTTAATATAACCGCGACGCCTACAATCATCACAATTATCACAAACGCTTCCATCAAAGTATTCCATGCACGGAAATCTAAAAGCACTGCGGTAACAATATTCGTGGCACCGATTTCTGACAGCGTTTTTTCAATGTGTAAAGAAGACGCGCGCATCACCGGCGCTCCAAAAACCGGCAAACTTTTAATCCCGCGGATAGCAAAGACCAAAAAAACCGCTCCGAAAAAAAACATCGCGGCAGCGGAAGTAATCTCACGGATAGAATATTTGCTCGTCTTATCAATCTTTGATGTTTTATAGACAGTGGCGACCATTATTACAAATGTAATAACCTCCAGCACAAGTTGCGCGGTCATAACCTCGGGAGCAGAAAGAAACATAAAAACAATTGCAAGTCCGAATCCGACGCCGCCCAATGCCATGACACTAGATAACAAATCTCTTGTCTGGACGGCAAGAACCGCCATTATCAGAATAAAAACCAGAATTAAAATTAAAAATATCTCAAACATTTTATCCGCACAAAATAAAAAGTAAAATCACCAGACCGAACAAAGACCAGTAAAGATAAATCTGTAAAAGCCCGCCCTGCAGTTCCGATGTAAATTTTGAAACGATTTTTGTCAGGCGGTCAAAACCAATATACATATTTTCAAGCATCCTGTCAATACATACAAAGATACAGTCCGCGGATGCTTTTGCTAAACCAATCGCCCAACCGTAAAAATCAAACACCCTTTGCTCCGCTTTTCTATAAATTGCGGAAAACGGCTTTAACTCGGAAATGGTCAGATAAAACTCCGTTCCTAAAAAACCTTCTTTGAAAATTTCAGGATCCTCGCCGTAAATATATGTTTCTGCTTTCCGAATCGTTTTTATCGTCCCTAAAAGATAGATTACTGCACCGATTACAAGTCCCGCAATTATCAATAATGTCGCAAGTGACGGTTGCCAGACGCCGGAAAAAATAGAGGGTAGAGGGTAGAGGGTAGAGGGTAACGACGGGAAAATAAAGTATTTTAACGGAATCTGATAGGCAAAAACTCCGAACAACACACAAAGAAACGCCAAAATTACCGTCGGAAGCCACATCGTCCAGTTAACTTCGTTCTTGAGTTCTTGGGTTTTTGAGTTCTTGGGTTGACCCAAAAAAACTGAATGGATTACCTTGATAAATGATGCTAAAGTTAATGCTGAGCCGAACATCGCCGCCACCAGGAACAAAAGAGTGGGAAGCGGGAAGCGGGAAGCGGGAAGTGAACTGATAAGACCCTGATAAATCATCCATTTTGAGAAAAAGCCGTTAAACGGCGGCACGCCGGAAATTGAAAGCGCAGCTATCAGTGTTGCAAAAAATGTTATTGGCATCGCTTTTGACAGTCCGCCGAGTTTATCTAACTCCGTAGTGCCTGTTTTTTTCTCAACAGAACCGGCACAGAGAAATAAGCAGGATTTGTATATGGAGTTATTCAACATATGAAAAATTCCGCCCAAAATACCGACGGTAGTTCCCGTGCCTATTCCCAAAACCATATAACCGACCTGTGAAACCGCATGATACGAAAGCAATTTTTTCAGGTCGTGCTGGACAAGTGCCATAAAAACGGCAGCAATTATTGTGAAGGCGCCGATGAACATCAAAATAAGATTGAGATTGATATTAAGAGTAAAGAAATCAGCATAAATTCTCGCTAATAAATATATTCCTAAAAGTTTGTCTAATGATGCCGGCAGATAAGCCATTACTTCAACCGGGGCATCTTTTGAAGCATCCGGAATCCATGTATGGAACGGCATTGCACCCGCTTTTGCCAAAGCACCTATTGTCATCAAAAGGAAAGCGAAAAGATTGTAGCCGCAAAGCGAAGCTTTGCTAATGGTGGTAATTTGGAAACTGCCTGTTATATTCCACAATAAAATTATACCGAGCAAAAGACAGAAATCGGAGAAGCCAATAATGTATAATGCCTTTGTAGCGGTTTTGTATGAATTGTCACCCTGAACTTGTTTCAGGGTCTCAATAGATGCCGTCCCGAATTCATTTCGAGATGCTGAATCAAGTTCAGCATGACATCTCTGTGTAATCCGTGTTCTTATTAAAAGGTAAAGCATTACTGCCGCAATCTCCCAGAAGAAAATTAAAATAATAAAATTGTTGGAAAGTAAAGCACCGTTTACCGCACCGAGATTGATAAGAATGAAAGAAAAATATTGTGCGATTGTGCGATTGTGCGATTGCGCGATTGAATAAAGGCAAATTAAAAAGGCAAAAAGTGACGCAAATAGAATACAAAAAGATGAAAATGTGTAAGCACGGAGC
>PEVQ01000006.1 GCA_002780205.1 Elusimicrobia bacterium CG06_land_8_20_14_3_00_38_11 | reverse complement strand
TTGATACTGCCGGCAGGGTGGATAAATTTTTATCAAAGTATTCAACAACCGGCGGTAAAACCGTAAAACGTAAACCTAAAACGGTAATAATGAAAATTAAACCGCTTAAAAAAATCAAGAAAGCAGTGCCGAAACATTTACCTAAAAAGGATTTTGCCAAAAAATCAGATGCGACGCGAAGTGTCAAAAAAGAAACGAAACCAAAAGATACGGCGGAGAAGTAGAGACATATAAAAAATTTTGTAAGGCAAAGTTATTCTTAAAAAGGATCCTTTGCCTTTTCAATTTTACCACAGAAGAAAAGGAATAGCCACAGATGGACACAGAAGCACACAGAAGAAAAACTTAGAAAAATTCTGTGAAGTTCTGTGAAATTCTGTGGCAAAAAACTATGTTTACAGAAAAATTAAAAAATATTGAAAAGGAATATGCCGATATAGAAAAATCGCTTTCGGATCCTCTGATAAATCGCGATTCCACGAAACTTCGCGAATTATCAAAAAGAAGAAAAGAGTTATATCCTTTTATAGAAAAATTCAATAATTATAAAAAGATTGAAATAGAAATATCTCACCTTGATGAAATTTTAAAAACAGAAGAGAAGGATTTGGCAGAACTTGCTATGTCGGAACTTTCTGAACTTGAAAATAAAAAAAAAATACTGACTGCCGAACTTGAAGAACTCTTAAAACCAAAAGACCCTCTCGATAAAAAAAATATCATTATTGAAATACGGGCGGCGGCGGGCGGCGACGAATCGGCGCTTTTTGTTTCAGAGTTATACAGAATGTACACCCGATATGCTCAATCAAAAAGTTTTAAGACGGAAATTCTGGATTTAAACTCAACCGGAATAGGCGGCACAAAAGAAATCATTTTTACGGTTGAAGGTATTGGTGCTTACGGATTTTTTAAATATGAAAGCGGGACGCACCGCGTTCAGCGGGTTCCGGAAACCGAGGCATCCGGACGGATTCACACGTCAACCGTCACCGTCGCTGTTCTTGTTGAGCCGGAAGATGTTGATGTTGAAATAAATTCCAACGACCTGCGGATTGATACTTATCGTGCAGGCGGACACGGAGGACAGTATCTTCAAAAAACTGATTCGGCGGTAAGAATTACACATATTCCGACCAATACCGTCGTGGCATGTCAGGATGAAAGATCGCAGTTAAAAAATAAATTAAAAGCAATGAAAATATTGCGGGCAAGATTATTTGATGTAATAAAAAATCAGCGGCAGCAAAAAATTGCCGATGAAAGAAAAAAACAGGTCGGGACAGGTGACCGAAGCGAAAAAATCAGAACATATAATTTCCCGCAGGATAGAATTACCGATCATCGTTTGAACGAAAATTTTCACAACATATCAACGATAATGGACGGCAATTTAGACGGTATTGTTGAAAAATTTAAAAAGGCATAAAAAGATGCAAGGGTTTGGTCGGGTTTCAACCCGACCGTCTAGACCCGACGCATCACACCACATTGTAGCCCACCCTTCAGGGTGGGTGAGCGAAGCGAAAGTTATGAATCCGGTAGAACTTCTTAATTATGGGAATAAGCACTTGGGCGAAAAAAAATTAAGCGATGCAAGAGTATTACTGGAATATTGCTTAAAATTAAAACCGTCTGAATTTTATTTTTCCGAAAAAATTATAAAAACCTGCAAAAAAAATTCATATCAAAAATTGTTAGATAAAAGAAAAAATGGGTTGCCGACGGCTTACATTACCGGAGAAACAGAATTTATGGGCATTAAGTTTTATGTCAATAAAAATGTTTTTATTCCGCGGCAAGAAACAGAAAATTTGGTTGAAGAAGCATTGAAACTTATTCGCTTCGCTCACCCCCGAATAAATTCGGGGGCTACAACTACTCGCCACTCGCTACTTGCTATTTTGGATATCGGTACAGGTTGCGGAAATATCGCAATATCCCTGGCGAAATATCTGCCCAATGCCAAAATAGTTGCCACCGATATTTCTAAAAATACATTGAAAGTTGCCATGAAAAATGCAAAATTAAATAATGTTTCTGACAGAATAACTTTTCTACAAAGTGACTTATTTCAATCATTTCCCACTTGCCCACTTCCCACTTACGATTTAATTATTTCCAATCCGCCTTACATAAAAAACTCGGAAATAAAAAAATTACAAAAAGAAATACAACATGAGCCCAAAATTGCGATTGATGGAGGAAAAGACGGATTGAACTTTTACAAAAAAATTGTTCCGATGAGCAGGAAACTTCTAAAAAAAAACGGATTTCTTATGTTTGAAATCGGATACCACCATTTGCAAAAAATAAAAAAAATTATGGAAACGGAAAAATTCAGAAATATAAAAGTAGTAAATGATTATTCCCAGCAGGAAAGGGTGATTTATGGACAAAATAGTAATTAACGGCGGTAAGCGGTTGTGCGGTAATGTTAAAATAAGCGGTTCAAAAAACGCAGCGCTGCCGATACTTATAGCCACGCTTCTTACCGACGATAAATGCGTTATTGACAATGTGCCCGAACTTGAGGATATAAATACTGTTATTAAATTATTAAAACATCTCGGCAAAAAAATAAAGAAAGAAAAAAATACGATAATAATAACAGGCAACGGCAAATTACAAACCGATGCGCCGTTTAATCTTGTAAGCAAAATGAGAGCATCTGTCCTGGTAGCAGGTCCTCTTTTGGCAAGATTTAAAAAAGCCGAAATACCGCTCCCCGGAGGTTGTGCTATCGGACTACGACCAATAAATATTCATCTTGACGGTTTGGTAAAATTAGGAGCAAAACATTTCGTTTCGCGTGGAAATGTAAAAATTATCGCTAAAAAATTAAAAGGTACTCAAATTGTTCTTGATTTCCCGTCTGTCGGCGCTACTGAAAATCTTTTGATGGCAGCAACAGTTATTGACGGCAAAACAATAATTAAAAATGCAGCAATGGAACCTGAGATAACCGACTTAGTAAATTTTCTTGTAAAAATGGGAGCGGATATAAAAGGGATTGGAAGTAAAATTTTGGAAATCAAAGGTGTAAAAAAACTGGGGGGCTGCGAATATAAAACCATTCCCGACAGAATTGAAACAGGAACATTTATCATTGCATCTTCCATAACATCCGGCGATGTGAAAATATTGGGTGCGTTTCCTGAACATAACGAATCATTAATTGAAAAAATAAAACTTGCCGGGATAAAAATATCAATGACAAATAAAGTTTTGAGAATTAAAGGTTCTAAAAAAATTAAGCCCGTTGATGTCGAAACTCAGGTATATCCCGGATTTGCAACCGATTTACAGCCGTTGTGGATGGCATTGATGTCAATCGCTTCAGGCGAAAGTATTATAACCGAAACTATTTTTGAAAATCGTTTTCAAACGGTAGCAGAGTTTATCAAAATGGGAGCGAATATAAAAATAAACTCCGCCCCGGCATGCAGGAGCGGGGTAAAAGGCGACTCGGCAATTGTCAAAGGCGTTAAAAATCTTACCGGAACAAAAGTTGTTGCATCCGATTTAAGGGCAGCAGCCGCACTTATACTTGCCGGACTTTCCGCAAAAGGAAGAACCGAAATTATAGGTCTTGAATATCTTGACCGTGGATATGAAAACATCGTTAAAAAATTAAAAAAACTTGGTGCTGACATAAAACGGGTCATTGACAATTAAAAATTAAAAATGTAAAATTAAAAATTGTGAATACTCTTGTAAAAAATATTATTGAAAAAGTAAAAAAAGAAGGCGATTTCGCTATTTCATATTTTACAAAAAAGTATGACGGTATTGAACTTTCGCCGAGTAATTTCAAGATTTCTGAAAAGGAAATTGATGCTGCTGTAAAAAATACCGATAAAGATTTTTTAAATGCCGTTAAACAGGCAAAAAATAATATACAAATTTTTCAAAAGAAAATATTTCCGAAATCTACCGTTATTAAAAAAACAGGAATACTGCTTAAACACATTTTTAGTCCGATAGAAAAAGTAGGGATTTATGTTCCGGGCGGAAGATTTTCTTATCCATCTACGATTTTGATGACGGCAGTTCCGGCAAAAATCGCAGGGGTTAAAAAAATTGTTATGGTTAGTCCGCCAAAAAATTTGACAAAAGATGTTATTGCAGCCGCAAAAATTTGCGGCGTTGATGAAATTTACCGTATTGGTGGGGTTCAGGCGATTGCCGCACTCACTTACGGAACAAAAATAATCCCGAAAGTTGATAAAATTGTAGGTCCCGGCAATGTTTTTGTAACTTTGGCAAAAAGGCAGGTTTTCGGCGATGTCGGTATTGATATGCTTGCAGGTCCGTCGGAAGTTCTGATAATCGCAGACGACACTGCAAATCCGGATTTTATTATTTCCGACTTATCTGCACAATGTGAACATGATAAAAACGCAAGAGCGACGTTGATTTCGGTCTCGGGAAAACTATTAAAAATTGTAAAAAATAAAATATCGGGATATAAAACTCAAATAAAAATTATCCGAGTAAGAAATATAGAACAGGCAATAAAAATCGCAAACGAAATTGCTCCCGAACATATTGAAATTATGACAAAAAATGCCGATAATGTTTCGCGAAAAATCAGAAATGCCGGGGCGGTATTTATTGGAAATTATTCGCCTGTTGCAGTCGGAGATTATTTTGCAGGACCGAGTCACGTTTTACCGACAAGCGGCAATTCAAGATTTTCGTCCGGCTTATCCGTCTATCACTTTCTTAAATCATCGTCGGTTATTCAATATGACAAATCAGCATTAAAAAAATCGGCAAAAAAAATAATCAAATTGGCAGAATCAGAAGGACTTGTTGAACACGCAAAGTCAGTAAAAGTAAGAACACTTAATCATTTAGTCAATTGATTAAATGAGAAAATGACAGTTGACTTAACGAAACGGGAAATAGAACTTCTGTTAATACTTATTGACGACGCAACTAAAGGAAAATTTTCACTTGACGGAGAGTGTATTTTAACTGATGAAGAAGAAAAAATAATTAATAAGTTAAAATCAGCATTGGAGGGGAAATGAGAGATGCGAAAATTAAAAGAAAAACAACGGAAACAAATATACAACTTTCACTGAATCTGGATGGTTGCGGAAGATATAAAATTAAAACAACGATTCCGTTTATGGACCATATGTTGTCGTTGTTTTCCAAACATTCGTTGATTGATTTAGAAATAAAAGCAAACGGCGACACGGAAGTTGACAACCATCATCTTGTTGAAGATTTAGGAATTGTGCTCGGTGAAGCAATGAAAAAATCGCTCGGAAAAAAAACCGGCATAACAAGATACGGAAACTTTTTACTCCCAATGGATGAGGCGTTAAGTTATATTGCAATTGATTTGTCGGGCAGACCTTATTTTTCGTTTGATGTCAAATTCGGAAATTCCGTAGATTTTGATTATTCAGTGATAGAAGAATTTTTCAGAGCAGTTTCATCGTCCTGCGGTATGAACCTCCACATAAAAAATCACACCGGAAAAAACAACCATCATATCGCCGAATCCGTTTTCAAGGGTTTTGCGAAAGCACTTCAACAGGCTATTAAAATCAATAAAAAAATCAAGGGAATACCTTCAACAAAAAAGATGTTATGATAACTATAATTGACTGCGGGATGGGAAATTTAAGAAGCGTGGCGAAAGCATTTGAACATATCGGTAAAAAAACAATTATAACTTCCGATAGAAAAAAAATTCTAAAATCATCATTGGTTGTGCTTCCCGGCGTCGGCTCGTTTACGGCCGCAATGACAAATCTTAAAAAATTAAATCTCACGGAAACTGTAAAAAATATTATAACAGTCGGAAAACCGTTTTTGGGATTATGTCTCGGATTGCAGATTCTCTTTGAAAAAAGTGAAGAAGGTAATTGCCTCGGGCTCGGAATTTTTCACGGCAAAGTTAGAAAATTTTCATATAAACGCAATCTAAAAATTCCGCATATGGGATGGAATAACATCAAATTACAAATTACAAATTATCCTTCGACCCTGATGTCTCATGACCGAACGGGCAAATTACAAATTTTTAAGGACATACCTGATAACTCTTTTTTTTATTTTGTGCATTCTTATTATGTTGAACCAAAAGATAAAAAAATTATTGCGACAACAACAAATTACGGGATAAATTTTGCTTCCTCAGTTTTTTACAAAAATATTTTCGCAACACAGTTTCATCCGGAGAAGAGTCAGAAAAACGGGCTTAAACTTCTAAAAAATTATGTTGATTATACCGGCAATTGATATCAGAGGCGGAAACTGCGTAATGCTTACTCAGGGTAAATTTGAAGCAGAGACAATCTATTCAAAAGACCCTGTTTTCATTGCAAAAATGTTTGAGACGCAGGGTGCAAAACGGATTCACATAATTGATTTGGACGGTGCTTTTGCAGGAACCCCGCAGAACTTATCAATACTTAAAAAAATTAAAGAAACGGTTTCCAGTGAATTGGAATTCGGCGGCGGAATCAGAAAAATTGAAACGATAGAAAAAATCGCCGATATGGGAATTGATAAAATAATCCTCGGCACGGTTGCAGTTTTCAATTCTGATATAGTAAAAGAAGCAGTGAAAAAATATAAGGACAAAATTATTATTGCAATAGATGTTTATGACGATAAAATAGCAATCGGCGGTTGGAAAGAAATAACCCAATATGATGCTTTGGAATTTGCAAAAAACATGGCAGATATGGGTATTAAAGAAATTATAACAACCGATATAAAAAAAGACGGAATGATGGAAGGTCCCAATATAGAAGGCATTAAAAAATTGTGCAAAAGCGGGTTATCGGTAATTGCATCCGGCGGGGTTTCAACAATTGAAAATGTAAAAAAAATATCCGAACTTGAAAAGTTTGGCGTATCGGGAATGATTATCGGTAAGGCACTTTACAATGATTCCATAAAACTTGATGAAGCGATAAAAATATGCTCACAAAAAGAATAATACCATGTCTTGATATTGATAAAGGAAGGGTAGTAAAAGGAACGAAATTCTTGAATCTGCGGGACGCAGGTAACCCGGTTGAGGTTGCAAAAAGATATGATAAAGAAGGCGCTGACGAGATTATTTTTCTTGATATAACTGCTTCATATCAAAAAAGAAAAACGATAATTGATGTTGTAAAAAAAACTGCCGAAAATATTTTTATCCCTTTGACCGTCGGAGGCGGCATTAGAAATTTGCATGACATCAGGGAAATGCTCAAAGCGGGCGCCGATAAAATTTCAATAAATACTGCTGCGGTTGAAAATCCGGAATTTATAGATGCAGCCGCAAAAAAATTCGGAAGTCAGTGCGTGGTCGTTGCGATAGATGCTAAACAAGTCCGAAGTAAAAAAAACCTGATAAACAACTTCCAACTTAAATGGGAAGTTTATACATATGGAGGGAGAAAACTGACGGGCATTGATGCGGTCAAGTGGGCAAAAAAAGTTGAAAAACTCGGCGCGGGTGAAATTCTATTGACAAGTATGGACAAAGATGGTACAAAAAACGGTTATGATATAGAATTAACCCGGAAAATTTCCGAAGCGGTAAAAATTCCTGTAATTGCATCCGGCGGCGCAGGTAAAAAAGAACATTTTTATGAAGCATTTACAAATGGCAAAGCAGATGCGGCACTTGCGGCGTCTCTTTTTCACTACAAAGAATTATCAATAAAAAAATTAAAAAGATATCTATCACAAAAAGGAGTTGCAATAAGAATATGTTAAAATTAAAATTTGACAAAAATGGCTTGATTCCCGCAATCATTCAGGATGCAAAAACAAAAGAAATTCTTATGCTGGCATATATGAATGCGGAATCATTTAAGAGAACTCTCAAAACAAAAAAAACATGGTTTTACTCACGAAGTAGAAAAAAATTTTGGATGAAAGGCGAGGAATCCGGCAATGTCCAAAAAGTAAAAAAAATTTATGTTGACTGTGATGCCGATACGATTTTAGTGCTTGTTGAACCCAAAGGGGCGGCGTGCCATAACGGGTACAATTCCTGTTTTTACAGGACAGAAAAAGGGAAAATCATATTAAAAAAAGTATTTGACCCGAAAAAGGTGTACAGAAAATAAAAATAGGACGCAGATAAAATCTGATAAAATCAGATAACACGAAGTGTCATTCTGAACGCAGTGAAGAATCTCGGTGTTAAAAAGCGAGATGCTTCGCTACGCTCAGCATGACATAGGTATTACATCGTGGCAGGTAACTTCAATGTAATTCTGTGAAATTCTGTGGCTTATCGTATGAAACGTCTTTTATGGCTTGTTTTGATTGCCGCATTTATTGCGATGGTGTTAAGAACTTTTATATTTGAGGGAATTTACATCGCATCCGATTCAATGCTTCCCACTTTACAGATAAACGACCATTTTTTCGTTGATAAAATAACATACAATTTCAGACAGCCGAAAAAAGGAGAAATTATAGTTTTCAAATCGCCTATAATGGACGAAAAAGACCTTGTAAAAAGAATTATTGCCACGGGCGGCGAAAAGGTGACGATAGAAAATAAAAATGTTTTTCTTAACGGCAAAAAGTTGGACGAACCTTACACGCGGCATACCCGTCCGGACGAAATACTTAAAGGCGACAAAATTACCGACTTAAAAATTCCGGAAAACTGTTTTTTTGTTCTCGGCGACAACCGTGACGAATCAAACGATTCACGCGATTGGATAGACCCGAAAACAGGCGAACATATCTATTTTATACACAAGAATCTAATAAAAGGAAAGATTATAAAATTTTAAAACACGAATAAAGGCACACGAATAAAAGCAAATACCACGAACAAGACACGAATAAATTGTAATCGCCAATTTTAATTGGCGTTATTCGTGAAAATTCGTGATGGCATTCGTGATGTGTTATTCGTGATTAAGCGAAGCGAAATATGTTTCATCCGAATAAAAAAAAGTTTGAAGAACTTATCAAAAACGGCTACACCGTGCAACTTTGGAAAGAAATTTCTGCTGCCGGTGAAACACCGGTTTCTGCCTATTTGAAACTGGGAAGAGATTTCCCGTCCTGTCTGCTTGAAAGTGTGGAGGGTGCAGAAAAATTCGCAAGATATTCTTTCTTGGTTTTGTCGCCATCATTAGTTTTTGAGAGCAAGGATAAATTTGTAAAAATAGAAACAACAAGTAGAAAAAAAAATATAAAAACGGACGACCCTTTGGAATATCTCAAATCCGTTTTGTCGGAAAATAAAATTTCGCATGATAAATCGCTGCCGCGCCTTTCCGGCGGGGCTATCGGATATATCGCTTATGATTATGTAAAAAATATTGAAAAAATACCAGACCTAAACAGAAAGGGATTGTCACTTCCTGAACTGTATTTTATCTTTCCGAAAATCATCGTGGTTTTTGACCACTTGCGGCAAAAATTAAAAATAATCCGGCTGATAAAACCGTCTGAAGAAATCGGCTACAAAACCGCTTGCAATAAAATTAATGAAATCACAAAAAAACTTTCAGAACCCATTTTAATAAAGACAGTCCGTTCCAAATCAGGAAGTATTAAATCAAATATCAAAAAAGGAAATTTCTTAAAAGCGGTTAAAAAGGCAAAAAAATACATTAAAGACGGCGACATTATTCAGACCGTTTTATCACAGCGACTTGAAACTGACTTTGAAGGCGAGCCGTTTGAAATTTACAGGGCACTGCGCATCTTGAATCCTTCACCGTATATGTATTATTTCAATCTCGCAGATGTGAAGATTATCGGTGCTTCGCCGGAAATTCTTGTGCGTCTTGAAAACAATATCGCTAACTTAAGACCTATCGCCGGGACTAGACCTCGCGGAAAAGACGAATCAGAAGATAAAAAACTTGAAAAAGAACTCTTGACCGACGAAAAAGAAAAAGCAGAACATTTGATGCTTGTTGATTTGGGAAGAAACGACCTCGGGCGGGTTTGCCGATTTAACAGCGTAAAACTTACAAAGTTTATGACAGTAGAAAAATATTCACATGTAATGCATATTGTGTCAGATGTCGTCGGAAAACTGAAATCTGAAAAAGATGCTTTTGATTTATTAAAAGCAACATTTCCAGCGGGAACGGTCTCAGGTGCGCCTAAAATCAGGGCGATGGAAATAATTGAAGAACTTGAACCCACCAAAAGAGGGCTTTACGCGGGCGCCGTGGGATATTTTGATTTCAACGGTAATATGGATTTTGCGATAAACATTAGGACGATAATTATGAAAGGGAAAAAAGCGTATATTCAGGCGGGTGCGGGAATTGTCGCCGACTCTGTGCCTGAAAAAGAATATGAAGAA
>PEVQ01000143.1 GCA_002780205.1 Elusimicrobia bacterium CG06_land_8_20_14_3_00_38_11 | reverse complement strand
ACCCGCATGGTTTTGGTGTTCATAAAACTTTTCCGCTTTATGCGGGTTGGGAATGTATCGTTTCAGAGTCGGCGATTATAGAGTGATTTTTGATGTAGATAAAAACAATATCGTTATTTTAAGAATAGGACATCGCAAAAAAATTTACAGAGTATAATTTTTCCCAAAAAATTTGAAGGTGCAGATTAAATGAAAAAAACATGGATTTCTGTAGTTTTGTTTCTAATTTTAAATATTTTAACTTTTGTTATTGCGGAACCAAAACAGCAAAAATTAATCGGTGATGTTAGATTTGAAATAAAAGCATACAAAGATAAATATGACCTAAAAGAACCGATTGTTATTTTATACAAAATTAGTGTAAAACAAAGTCCACATGGGGGTACATATACTTTTTGCATTTATCCGCAAAATTATGTATTTGCTATCAAAATAAAAAATGCAAAGGGAGAAAGTTTAAATTTCGATAAATTTATAAATGACGGTATGAGTATACAAGAATTACGGACTTATTTGAGTTTTAGTTATGATAATTTTATATCTGCCGGAGTGAACCAACCGTATCTTGGATATATAGCGATAAATGATTTTTGGGATAGCATTGCCAGTTTAGCTGCCGGCAAATATTTCACAACAGTCAAATTTGCACCGGCTATTACAGATTATTTGCATTCCAATAACAGACAACATGTAGACAATGCGTGGACAGGTGAATTGATTTCTAATGAAATAGTCATCAATTTAGTTAATAATTGAAAATTTGTGAAGGGGGGAATACATCTATGTCAAATCAAAAAATATCGGAACTTCAGACGGAAAGAGCGAAGTTTAAACCTGTTCTGCCGGGAATAGTCAAAAATGGTCCTGTTAATGTTATGCCGAAATTCGGAATATCAACAAAGGGCGTTTCCGATTATGAAATGGTTCAAAAACTTTTTCCGAATACCTACGGAATGCCGATAGTAAATTTTGTTAAAGGTAAAAATTCCGAAGTCACAAAAAAAAATATAAAAGTCGGAGTAGTGCTTTCCGGCGGGCAGGCACCAGGCGGACATAATGTCATCGCAGGACTTTTTGATGCTCTTAAAAAAGCGAATTCCAAAAACAAACTTATCGGTTTTCTCGGCGGGCCTTCGGGAATACTTGAAAATAAATTAAAAGAGATAACATCTCTTTTAATTTATGAATACAGAAACACCGGCGGCTTTGATATTATACAATCGGGCAGAACAAAAATTGAAACGCCTGAACAGTTTGAACAGACGAAAAAAAACTTACTTGAAAATAAAATTGATGCGTTGGTTGTTATCGGCGGAGATGATTCAAACACCAATGCGGCGCTTCTTACAGAATATTTTAAAAAAGAAAATGTCAATATAAGTATTGTGGGTGTTCCAAAAACAATTGACGGCGACCTGAAAAATGAACAGATTGAGGCATCCTTCGGATTTGACACTGCAACGAAAATATATTCGGAGTTAGTAGGAAATATTTGCCGCGATGTCAATTCTGCACGGAAATACTGGCATTTCATACGACTTATGGGAAGAAGCGCATCTCACATCACACTTGAAGTGGGCTTAAAGACACAGCCGAATATCGTGCTTATCGGTGAAGAGGTTCTCGCAAAAAAAATGACACTTTCACAGATTGTTGATGGTATTACTGATATAATTGTGAAACGTGCCGAGATGAAAAAAAATTTCGGTATTGCACTTGTGCCTGAGGGTTTGATTGAATTTGTCCCTGAAATGAAAGAACTTATATCCTCATTAAATGATATTTTGTCGGAAAATGAAGCAACGATTAATTCCATGAATACTCTTGAAGAGAAGAAAAATTTCGTTTGTGAAAAACTTCCCGAAAACCTTGCATCGCTTATGAAATCACTGCCGGGCATTATTTCATCGCAACTTCTGATTGACAGAGACCCTCACGGCAATGTTCAGGTTTCTCAAATTGAGACGGAAAAACTTCTTATAGAAATGATAAAGAAAAAATTATCGGAATTAAAAAAAGACGGAAAATATGGTGGAAAATTTTCTGCAATCACACATTTTTTCGGTTATGAAGGCCGCTGCGGCGCACCGTCAAATTTTGATGCGAATTATTGTTATGCACTCGGATATAATTCGGCGGTATTGGTTCTTAACGGATTAACAGGATATTTATCGTCGGTAAAAAAACTTGTAAAAAAAGCAGACCTTTGGGAATGCGGCGGTGCCCCTCTCACTATGATGATGACGATAGAGAAACGGAAAGGCAAGGAAAAGCCGGTTATAAAAAAAGCGTTAGTAAATCTTAACGGACTGCCGTTCAAAACATTGCTTGAAAATAGAGATACATGGGCAATGACGGAAAATTATCTCTATCCGGGACCCATTCAGTATTTCGGTCCTTCGTCAGTTACAGACATAACAACAATTACGCTAAAATACGAGCAAAAGGAGTGAATGATATGGCAGAATTAAATCTAATTACCTGTATCGTTCAGCGAGGAAAAGCGGACAAAGTTATAAAAGATGCAATTAAATCAGGCGCAGAAGGTGCTACGGTTTTTTATGCTCGAGGCACCGGTGTCCGTCAGAAACTGGGTTTTTGGGGTAAAATTATTACACCTGAAAAAGAGGTGATTTTGATTGTTACTAAAAAAGAAGAGACAAATGCCGTTTTTGAATCGATCATAAAATC
>PEVQ01000063.1:875-3445 GCA_002780205.1 Elusimicrobia bacterium CG06_land_8_20_14_3_00_38_11 | reverse complement strand
ATTGTCATTCTGAGGCGAAGCCGAAGAATCTTGTTTATGAGATGCTTCACTTCGTTCAGCATGACACTTCGTGTCATTTTTAATTTTAGCGAAGCGTCATTTTACATTTTTAATTGACCTTATCAATATCCCTGTGCTTCAATATAACTGAAAACTTTTTTTTGGAAAGATATTCTTTGAGTTCGTTTGCCAGTACAACCGAGCGATGACGCCCGCCCGTGCATCCCAATGCAATCGTCAGATATGATTTTCCTTCTTTTATGTATTTAGGAATTACGCTTAAAATCATACCGAAAAACAACTTTGCAAATTTTTTTGCATCGGGAAAACCCATTACATAATTTTTTACTTTTCTTTCATTCCCGGTTCGGTGCTTTAAGTCATTCACATAAAACGGATTGGGCAGAAATCGGACATCCATAACTATATCCGCATCCGACGGAATACCGTATTTATACCCGAAAGATATTACTGTAATTCTCATCTCCGTTTTTTGAGAAATTTTAAGCAGTCCCGCGATGGTCTCTTTCAGTTCCTGGAGATTCATATCGGTTGTATCAATAACTTTTGATGTCTGCGCTTTTATATCCGACAAAATAGCCCGTTCTATTTTTACCGCCTCCGGAACAATTTTCCCAAGCGGGTGTTTGCGGCGGGTTTCGCTGAACCGTCTTATGATTGTTTCATCCGAGGCATCAAAAAAAAGTATTCTCGGACGAAACGCCAAATTTGATATTATCCTGGAAAAATCGGACAGGTTTTCGCCTTCTCTTATGTCTATTCCTAACGCGATTTTTTTGAACCTGTTATCTTGGGATGAAGCGCTTAACGATACGAATTTTTCAATAAGAATCAGCGGAAGATTGTCAATGCAAAAAAATCCGAGGTCTTCAAAGCATTTGATTGCCTGGCTTTTTCCGGCACCTGAAATGCCTGTTATAATAAAAAATTGCGCATCCATATACTACCACTGAACTGACACGGAACTTATACACAGAACTGACGCGGAACTGTTCCGTGCCTGCCTGCCGTCAGGCAGGTCTGTGGAGTTTACCCCGATGTCTATCGGGGTTTTCTTTATTTCTGTGTCTGTTCCGTGTTCTTCTCTTTCATCATTTCTATGAGTCGCCGATTCAAATCCTGCGCGGCGTGATAGCCCCTCATTTTAAGCCGCTGGTTCATCGCTGCTATCGCAACTATTGAAGAAAGGTTTCTACCGGGTCTAACAGGAATAGTTACTGTGGGAATATTCACTCCCAATATTTCAGTTGTGATATCGTCCAACCCCAGCCGGTCATATTCTTTCTCGCCCTTCCATTGTTCAAGTTGCACAACCAGGTCAATTTTTGTAGAATCCATCACCGAAAAAATTCCGAAAAGATTTCTTATGTCAATAATTCCGATGCCTCTTATTTCCATATGATGCCTGATAAGTTCCTCGCCGAAACCGATAAGAACCTCGCCGGGATGACGTTTTATTTCAACAACATCATCCGCAACGAGAATATGCCCGCTTTTTATAAGTTCAAGCGCACACTCCGATTTTCCGATGGAAGAGTGACCGAATATTAAAACACCCATTCCGGATACATTGACAAGCACGCCGTGTTTCACGACTGACGGGGCAAGCATATCCTCTAAAAAAAGGGTGAGTTCCGTCATAAATCTGCCGGTTTCAAGCGAGGTTTTCATAACGGGAATTTTATATTTTTTTGACAACTCTAAAAAGTCCGACGGGATATTTAAATTTCTTGTTATAAATACGGCAGGCAAATCATATGAAAATAATTTTTCAAGGACATCATTTTTTACCGGATGCGACTTCAGATATGTTATTTCGCCGAGACCTAAAATTTGAACACGCTGAGACGGAAAATAATCAAAAAAACCCGTTAGCGCTAATCCCAAACGATTTGTATCGGAAACGGTGATTTTTTTATTAAACCCTTCTTCGCCTGAAACGGTTTCAAGTAAAAACTCCTTCTCTTTTTTTTCAAAAAGATCCCTTACGGTAATGTGTTTATTCATAACTCGTCTTCTTCTTTTATTATCTTAATAATGTCAGACGGTGTCTGGGCATCTCTTAATGATTGTCTGAAAAATTTATCTTTCAAGAGACGGGAAATTTTTGCAATTGCCTGCAAATGTTCAGATATGGACTCCGGCGGAGCAACCATCAAAAAAATTATATAGACCGGTTCGCCGTCAAGCGAATCAAAATCAATGCCTGCTTTAGAAATGCCCAGAGATGCAACTATTCTCGTAACATCTTCGCTTTTGGCATGAGGAATTGCGACGCCCTGTCCGATACCGGTAGAACCCGTGCTTTCCCTTTTCATAATGGCTTCCACCACTTTGTCAACATTTTTCAACTGTGATTTTTTTTTGGCAAGCACTTCAACCAGTTCCGTCACAACGGCTTTTTTCGTTTTTCCTTCCAGTTCCGTTAAAACACAACTCTCAGCCAGAAAATCCAAAATTTTCATACCTTCCACTACCTCCTATTCGCTACGGTTCTGTAATTCAGCCACAGAATTTCACAGAACTTCACTGAAAGTTAAAGAATTAAT
>PEVQ01000063.1:0-860 GCA_002780205.1 Elusimicrobia bacterium CG06_land_8_20_14_3_00_38_11 | reverse complement strand
TAAAGAATTAATCTCTTTAATTCACTCTTTGTATAAAAATTCTGTGTTTTTCTGTGCCATTCTGTGGCTACCATTTTTTACTTTACAGAACCTTCGCTACGCTCACACCCAATTCCCGACCCTGAAGGGTCGGCTACAAGTCGGGTGCTACATTATGGTGTGATGCTTCGGGTATAACCAGACGGGTTAAAACCCGTCTATACCCTCGCATCACTTTTCTTTCCTTTTCTCTATCTCAAACAAACCGTAATTTGATTCGGACTTCCGATGTATTACCGACAATTTATTGGTATCTTTATTGAAGAAAATCCAGAACATATAATCATTATCATCCATAATTTTAACGGCTTCGTCAACAGTTGAAACGACCGGAATAAGTTTTCTTTTATTTAAATCCATTGAAACCTTTTCCGTTTGCCGATATTTATCTCCTAACAGGTATGACCTGAAAGATTTCCTGCGGCCTTTAACTTTTTCTTTTTTTTTTCTTAACTGCTGTTCAACTTTATCTACCGCTATATCAACTGCAGAGCGAAAATCTGCCGCGCGCTGCTTTATCTTTATTGTTTTACCGACGATGTTAATAATAATTTCAACGATATATAGATATTTCTGCTTACTTAAAAATACTTCTATTTTGTTTATAACCGAAAAATATCTCTCCGATTTTGAAAGTTTTTCCCTGATATATTCAACCAGATTTTCCGGAACCTTTATTCTCTTTGCTCTAATGTTCACAATCATTTGGCTTCTCCTAAAAAAAATTTTGACGGGATTACTAACAAGAGCGGAATATACTTTACATGGAAGATGGTGTCATGCTGAACTTGATTCAGCATCTATAGACCCTGAAACGAGTT
>PEVQ01000126.1 GCA_002780205.1 Elusimicrobia bacterium CG06_land_8_20_14_3_00_38_11 | reverse complement strand
AAAAAGTTAAAAATAGTGATCTTAATATAGTTCACTTTTAATTCGCAAACAGTTCACTTTTAATTTCTATCTAACATCAGTAAATACCTAATTTTTCCAAATCGTTGAAAGAACCTTTGCTGATACTGTTCACTATTCGTTCCAATTTCTCTTTTTCAAGAGGCGTGCATTGGAATTGAATACCGGCAAGCCACTTTTTCTCGGCGGGTATTTCTCTTGAGAATGTGCTTTTTCCCGAAAACATAAATTTATATCTGTCTTTTACCTCAAATTTGAAATTGTAAAGATGGTCTTTTTCTATGGGTTTGTCGCCTTTGAATAACGCCCCGCCAGCGCTTAAATCCAAAAACCTGCCTCGCGTTATAAGTTCGTTTGTTGCCGGTTCGTAGACCTCTGCAAGTATTAAAATTGTTACGCGGATATTTTTTCTCTGAATCATTTTATTAAACCCCCGTCATGCTTCAAGATAATATTTTTTTTGCTTTTTTGAACGCAACTGCTCTATGACTTATTCTGTTTTTTTGAATGGCAGTAAGTTGAGCAAATGTCTTTTTTAATTTTGGATAATAAAAAACCGGGTCATAGCCAAAACCGTTTGAACCTTTCGGCTGGGTTGCAATATAACCTGAAACGACACCTTCAACAGTTTTTAATTTACCGTCGGGAAAAATTATTACTACAACCGTTTTGAATTTTGCTTTTCGTTTTTTATACAGAACATTTTTTAAAAGTTTTAGTAGTTTTTTGTTGTTGTCGGAATAATTGCATCTTTTCCCGGCAAATCTTGCCGAATAAATTCCGGGTTTGCCCCCAAGTGCCTTAACCTCAAGTCCGCTGTCGTCGGCAAGCACCACACTTAAGTGTGGTGCTACGGTTTTTTGTGCATTTTTCAGAAAATTGAAAATGGCTTTCGCTTTTTTTATCGCATTTTCTTCAAGAGTTTTTCCATTTTCAATTATTTTGGGAAATTTGTACAATTGTACAAATTTGAAATTTTTACCGAGAGTTTTTCTTATTTCTTTAATTTTATTTTTATTCTGCGTTGCGAGAGCAATTTTTATTTTTTTATTCAAGGTCTATTTCCACCTCTTTTTCTTTCTGCATTTTTTTGTCATATGACTTAAATGCTTTCTCTTGTTGTTCTTTATTTTTGCATCTCTCAATGATTTCATTTGCCCTTTTGACATAGTTACTGTTCGGATATTTTGCAATAAAATTTTCCAAAACCTGTTGTGCTTTTTGTAAATTTTTCATAGAGTTATAATAAATCCAACCAATATAATAATTTGATTTCTCCGCTAATTTAATATCTTCACTTTTTGAAACTATTTCATATTGCTCAATTGATTTTTTATATTCTTTTAATCGTAAATAATTGTCAGCCAAATAATATCTTGCCCGATTAGATTCAATCGCGTCGGGAAATTTTTTTATAAATTCGGCTAAAACTTCTGCGCTTTTTTCATATTCCTCGTTTTCTGTCCTCAATATGTATCCTTTCCATAAATATGCCTCACTAACAGCAGGAGTGTTAGAATGTTTATTTATAATTTCATCAAGATAAGGCATTGCTTTTTCTGCGTCACCCAGATAATGCATATAAACTCTAAAAATCTGAATCTTGGACCAAACAGCATCCGGATTATTGGGGTATTCAAGAATAAATTTGCTATTATATTCTATTACTTTGTTGTAATCCTTTTTTTCAAAATAACAAAAAGCAATCCATTTTAATGCCATCGGTTTAAATTTGCTGTCGGGGTTTTCTTTGATAAATTTTTCAAAGACAGAAATTGCTTCGTCAAATTTCCAGTTATTTACTAAATCAATTCCTTTCTCAAATGTTTCCGGAACCTCACCGAAAATAATACCTGAAACAAAAACAGAAAACAATAAAGCAAATAAAATCTTTTTCATAATTTGCCTCTGTCAATTCTCATTTTGTTTCTATTCACTCCGTTCACCACCGGCTGAAGTCGGTGGCTACATAATTGTGTGAATTTGCTCCATTGACGAGGGATTGAAATCCCTCATTACACAAATTCTTTTATTCAGCGGTTATTTTCCTGACCAGTTTATCAACTCCGTTTTCTATGATATCGTTCAAAAGTTCTATCGGGTAAATCCAGTTATTTTTTGTGGCTCTCAATTCAATTGACGATTTTATAGTTCCCGTTTCAATATCAACAATCCGTAAATTAACGGTAAGTTTCGCCCTCGGATAAATCGTTCTTCCGTATTGCGTGATGCTTCCGAAAATCATCGCATCAACATTTGCAAGTTTTCCTATCCGGACCGCTGTTTCTATATCGGTAATACCGGTTGCCTGAAATTTTTGCTCGGCAATAATTTTGTCTATGTTTTCTCTCTCAATAATCTGGAATTTGCCGTCTTTGGAAAGTCCCGCTATAATTTTTTCCTGAATTATTTTTGACGGGTTTTGATATTTCTGTTTTTCCTTTTCAGTCCGCTCGTCCTTGAATTCAAGTACCGCTATTTTTTTGATGTTTTGCGGAACAATGACTTTTGTCGGTTGCAAA
>PEVQ01000157.1 GCA_002780205.1 Elusimicrobia bacterium CG06_land_8_20_14_3_00_38_11 | reverse complement strand
CAGGTCTTCCTAAACTGTAAAGTGCATTCCCTTTGTTATACCATGCCCCCGCATATCTTGGGTTTATTTCAATCGCTTTATCATAACATTCAATTTCTTCATTATGCCTTCCTGAATTGCTAAGAGAAGACCCTTTGTTATTCCATACTTCAGCACATCCTGGATTTATCTCAAGTGCTTTATTACAACACTCAATTGCTTCATCAGGTCTTCCTAAATTGTAAAGAGCAACCCCTTTGTTACCTAATTCCCATGCTTCTAATTTTGACGGTTCCTCTTCAAGAACAATTTTTTCTCCAGTAGTTTCATAATAAATATCGGAAAGAGCATTTTTAAGTTGACTGAAGTTCTGAAACCTATCATTTGGATTTTTTTCAAGGCATTTTAAAATCAGGGAGTCTATTTCTTCAGGAATTTTGGAATTAATTTTTTTGGGGGGAATTGGTTTTAATTTACAGTGATTTGTAACAAATTCTTCAGGCGTAGCCGTAGAAACAACATAAGGATAACCCCCAGTAAACATTTGATACAAGACAATACCGAAAGAATAAATATCCGCTCTCGTATCAATTTCATCGGAAATAAATTGCTCTGGAGCAATCCATGGAAGTGTTCCTCTTGGCCCACTTTGTAATATTGTCGGTCCTTCCCTAAGAAGATAAAATAAACTTTTTGCTTCTTCTCCGGACGCTCTTGTGAGGCCAAAATCAGTTATTTTTACAATCCCATCTTCTGTAATTAAAATATTTTGTGGTTTTATATCTCCGTGAACAATCCCGCCAAGTTTTTTATTTGCATACTCCATCCCATTACAAAATTGAACAGCAAAATTTAAAGATGTATTAAAATCAAGTTTTCCTTCTTCAATCCAGTTACTTAAATCGCCGCCTGTAATATATTCAAGAAAAATATATGGTTGTTCTTCTATTTGGATAACATAATAAGCCCTTACAATATTTTGATGTTTTTCAAGATTTATCCAGATTAATGCCTCTTGAGTAAATTTCTCTCTCGCTTTTTCGTCAAGAAAAAATTTATCTTGAAAAGTTTTAATGGCAACAGGGTCTCCAGTTTCATGGTCATAACATAAATAGACGATACCCATTCCACCTATTTTGATGTTGTGGATTTCATATCTGTTTTTGATTCTATCACCAACTTTCCATTCCATATAATAATTCCCTTTACTCAAACTTTTATCTGCACAAGTTCGTTGTCTTTTCCTTGATATACAAAATCATTATCGTTCATAATACACCTCTTTGGGTTGATAGGTTTTTTGGGCTTGCCAGGGGCAAGCAACTACAACAAGGCGATTTACATCGCCCGCTACAAAACCGATAAATCGGCAATTACATTTTGCAAGTCAGGAGACCTGCATCTATATTCTATCGGGCGGATAAATCCGCCCCTACAAGCGACCTTGAAAGGTCGCACTACATTTATGCAGGGCTGAAGTCCTTTCTACATCTTTTTTAACATTGAAAGATATTTTTTTGCCTGTTGATGTTCAGGTTTTAGTTGTAAAACCGTCTGAAATTCTTCAATAACCCCTGTCCAGTTTTTAATTTTCCAGTATGCAACGCCCAAATTATAATGCGCATCAACATAATCATATTTCAGTGAAATTGCTTTTTGATATTCGGAAATTGCAAGTTCATTTTGATTCATCTGTTCATAAACAACACCGAGATAACCATGCGGTTCTGCCAGTTGAGGATTAATTTCAATTGCTTTTTTATAAAAATTAACTGTCTCATCATATTTTTTTTGCAGGAATTTTTTATAGCCGAATTCCAAATACATAAATGCCAGATTGTTTTTTGCGTTATCATCATAACGATTTATTTCTATGCCTTTTTGAAAATTTTTGATTGCATCGTCGGCAAAACCCTTTTCGCGAAGCGAAATTCCTATGTTATTAAAAACCCACTCAACATCACCGCCGACAAATCCTGCAACATCAAATTCTTTCAGCATTTCGTTTATATTCTTATCTATAAAATATTTTTCTGCAAGAAAATAATGATATTGCGCAGCAACATCCCTTAAGAGATATTCCGTCAAATAATTTTTATTATCTATGCCGCGGATAGCATAAATCTGCCACATATC
Organism: Elusimicrobia bacterium CG06_land_8_20_14_3_00_38_11; assembly: GCA_002780205.1. GTDB lineage: Bacteria > Elusimicrobiota > UBA8919 > UBA8919 > UBA8919 > UBA8919. Next base: position 8,619 of record PEVQ01000157.1, on the reverse strand, counting down.
GTAATTCAAACCGAGCGGTTTTGCCCTGAAGACAATTCCTGCGATTTCCGGTTTTATCTCCCTTAAATTTGAGAAACTGCTGCCAAGTGAAAAATAGACAGGTCTTGATTGTTTCAGTAGTTCTCGCTGGATATATTCCCGTCTCACCCGTTTTTCTTCTTTTGTAAGTTGAAAAAAATCACTGCCGAAAATATTCTTAAACAACAATCCCGTGTCTGTATAAAAAGACAAATCGGTTCTTTTTTTTAGACACCACTGCTGATATGACAAGAGGAACATCTGGTTGTCGCCCGACGAAAAAAAATGCGATTCTTTCGGTAATGATTTCAAGATATTAGAGGAATAATCATATGCAATAAAGTTATTTCTTTTATTGTTGTAATTAAAGTTTATCATCAACGGTAAAATAACAAAAGGCAAAAAAACAATGGTTTTAACAAATTTTGATAAATGTAAAATTCCGAAATACAGCCAAATCGCCACTATCGTATATGCAGGGAGATAATAGACCTCAACTACCGACGATTGCTGCGGATTAAACTGAAATTTCAAAATAAAAATCAAACCCAAACTATTTATAAGAAACAATGCGACTGTAAAAGTGCAGAATTTTTTTAGTGATTTCCATAAATTTATTAAACCCAGAAGTACAAACGGAATCAGATAATATGTAAATTGTTCACTTGCAAGTTTCAAAAAATATTTTATAAACTGGAATTTTGTGAACAATGTTACCGTCTGACCGAATTCAAATGTTTTATACTGCACCCTTCTTATCTGTGCGATAAAATTACTGAAAATTTCAGTATTTCCCCAATCCATAAAAGGTTGTACGCCGGAGCGAACCGGCATAAATAAAAGAACCGATAATCCGAATAATAAAAAGATAAAACTTGCTAAAAACCGTTTCCAAAAATTTCTTTTCTCCAAAAGTATTTTCCAATAGAAAACAATAAATGCAGGTAGTACCAATGCCGTAATGTAGTGTCCCGCAATTCCGACTCCGGCAACAAACGAAAACAAATAAAGATTTTTATTATCAAGAGAGCGAGCGAATGGCAATCTTGATTGCGATTCCGAGCGAGCGATGATAACACGGGGTAAATACCCCGTATATTTTGATATTGATATATAAATTAATAAAGCGATAAAAAATGCGTTAATGGTGTACACTTCGGCAACTACTGATTGTGACCAAAATGTCTTGGAAAAAGCCAAACAAAGAGAGGCGGTAAAAGGTAGAAGGTAAACGGTAAATGGTTTTCCGTCTACCGTCTCCCGTCTACCGTCTCCCATTTTTCGTAGTATCAAATAGACAATTCCGCAACTTAATGCACCGAAAAATGCACTCATTAAATTGACACGGTAAGCGATGTTTCCGAACGGAATTATCAATGTAAAAATTTTCCCCAATAATACATACAGCGGATAACCGGGCGGATGGGTTATGCCCAAAGTATATGCAGCGGTTGTGAATTCACCGCTGTCGCCGACATAAACGGTCGGACATAATGTTAACAAATAAAATCCATAAGAAATTAAAAAAACCACATTCATAATAAACCGCTTTTCCGTCTCAAAAACCACTCAACGGCAAATAAAAAAATCAAAATAAAATAAATCGGCGCTTTGTCCCAAATATTTATTTCATATAAAACATCTGATTTTCTGATTTTGGGTTTTATATCCGATTTTTCTACATTAAAATTGTCCACCGCAAAAAATTTTCCTGCAGTTTTGTCTGCAATTTCTTTCATAAACTGTTCATTGATATTGGTATCTTCCGATTCCCTTGAGACATTAAAAACCGTAAAAGAATTTTTATCGCTTCCTAAAAATCTTTTTTTATCATAAGCGATGACATAAATTTTATATTCTCCCGACGAATGTAGTTCAACACTTGCACCGTATTCGCCGCTTTCCATCTCAGGAAAAACTTCAATCCCCTCTTTTAAACCGTCGGGCGAGGCCACTTCAAGTTGAACAGATGCATTACTTACCGGTTTAAAGTACTCATCTTTTACGTGGATTTTCAGAGAGGCGGTATCGTTTATATTATAACTTTTTTTTGCAAAAATAACTACCTGTTTTATTGAAGCAGCATTTGTAAGCCATTTAACCGACTGTCCTATAATTCTTACATAATTATACGGGTTTTCACTGCCTAATGCCAATCGCCACAATGATGATGTCGTAATGCACATAACCCGTCCTTTGCCTTTTTCGGCAATTGTTATTACGGGGTAATTTGATTTTTCGCCTTTGGCAAGTACGACGGATTTTTCACCGATGGAAGAAACATTTATACTGTCTAGTTCTGGCATCCCTTTCCAAATATAATTATTAGACGATTCATCGCCCGCCAGTTTCAGAATACCGTGTTCGCCAGATAAAGCAATAAGACGGAATTTTTTTGAGATAATTTCCGGCGCCGGAATTACGGGCAACAATTCGGCAACAGGCGTATTTTGATAGACGGATAACGGAATTTCCCCAGAGATTATCAAAAGTGACTTACCATTTACAGTGATGAAATTTTTTATATTTGTAAGATGCTGATAACTTATCGGAAATCTGGAATAGTTAAAATTATCTAAAATCAAAAGGTCAAAATTAAAAATTTCTTTTGAAAAAATATCTTCCACAGGAAAAGGTATAAGTGAAAGTTCACTATCGGAAACGGGAACTATATTTTCCGGATTTCTTAAAATCACAAACGAAACAAGTTCAATGTTGGGATCATTCTTTAGGGTATTGCGTAAAAATGAATAATTAAATGACGGTTGTCCGCAGAGATATAAAACACGAATTTTTTCCGGCTCTACATCAAGCACAAATTTTTTTTTATTGTCATATATATTTTGTTCGCCGGAATATGTGGGTATTTCTATTGAATAATTTATCTGCCCGGCAATTTGCGGAGTTATGTCAAAATCAACATTCGTATTGCCTGAATTTACGATATCAAGCGATTTGCTCTGTAAAACGGTATTTTCTGATTTGAGATATACGGATATTTTTTTGCCGACAAAACCATATGTGTTAATTTTTACTGATAGTCCCACCCTGACATTTCTAAAAACAACATCAGGCACATCTATTTTTTTTATGGATATATTTTTTTGCGATAGGGCGGTTTGCGGAACGACTGCAATAACAGGTATATCCAATTCGGAAAATTCTTTTATTACTTCATCGGCGGATTTTTCTACATTTTGATTGCCGTCGGAAAATAAAATTACGGCGTCCAGTTCTTTGCCTAGAAATTCCTTATTTATTTTTTCAAGAGTTCCGATTATATCCGTTCTCAAACCTTTAGCCGTAAGTTTTTCAATCTCATCTGCGGAAATATTATTTAATTCCTCAGAAAATTTGAAAAAAACCGGATTTATTTTTGATGATTCAGGAATCTCCGATATTATTTTTTTCTTAAGTTTTGAAAAATTATTTTTGCCGAAAATGTTTTGCATGCTTTGAGAATAATCTATTAAAACCGCAACGGTCGGAGTATTTCTCACCCGATAAATCTTTTTTTTCGGCTGAATTATAAGGAAAATTATAAGTATAAATGCAGTAATTCTTAAAAGATATGATATTTTTTTCATCCCACAAGGATTTCCTTTGGTCATTTCAGTTTACTTTTTATAAAAGGTAAGTGTATCGCATCCGATTTATAAGTTCCGGTAAGAGCATACATTATGATATTTATCGTCATTTTTTTTGCCTCCCACCTTTGTTTCTCATCACAAGGATAAATGTAATTTCCCAGATTGTCTTTTTCCCATGCACCGAGCAAATCATTTTGCGAATAAATAATGCTATAACGCTCGCCTATTTTACATCCCGCTAAATATCTGTTTGTTATTACTCTGCCTGAAATATTTTGCAATAAATAAAATGATTTTAGCATAGCGTCACTCGCCGGAATTCTTTCAAGCGGATTATCAGGCGATATTTTAATCACCATATCCCTTATTGATTTATCAAAACCGGAACCTTTTTTACCGGAAGAATCGTCAATAAAAATCATTCCGCCGCATTGAATATATTTTACAATAATTTTTATTTCATCATCGGAAAATTTCTCGAAATCGGAATCACCGGTAATTACTAAAAATGGCGACCAAAAAAGTTCTTCATCTGGGATTGTAACGATTCGTCTTTCCTGAACGCTTTTTACGCTTGTTGAAATGGTCAAAAATTCCGATATTCTATCCCAAGCAGTCGGACGGGTATCCCAATTGCCCGAGTATGATAACTGTGTAAAAACGAATTTTCCGCCTTGCTGGGAGTAGAGGCAGTGAATAGTGAATAGTGAATAGTGAATAGTGAATAGTAGAAAAAGCAGTTTTTTGTTTTTCATAATTTTCTGTAATTTGCAAGCAATGTTTCCAAAATAGCAAATATCAATAAAAGCAATATAAAGTATTTTGTTATTTCATTGCCATACAGTAATTTTTTTATTTTTTTTTCAAAATGGCTATCCGCAATTACCGTTCCGAGAAAGTTTTTGTCAAATGATTTTTTAATTTCTGCAGTATCTATTTTTGCCAAATCAGATTCGCCGGATTTGACATCAGGATTTACATTTACAAATTCCATTTTATGATTTTTAATCTCATAGATGCCTCCTTTTTCAAATAATAATTCGTTTTGATTTTTTACTATTTTACCGTCGGGCGAAACAATTTCGGGAATTATTTCGCCTGCCGTTTTTTGATATATATCTCCGATGTTTGCTGATTTTATCAAAGCATCGTTTTCCAAAAAATAAGAAAAAAGATATTTTATTATAATGGGAAAAACGGGTCTTATGGGTATATCAGAATATGAAAGATTTGAGGATATTGCAAAAACAAAAACATTGTTTTTCCCTTTGACCAAAAACGGCGTATCATCGCTGAATTTCAACAGTGTTTCGGCATTCTGTTCGGGAATTAACAAAAATCTTTTTTTAATATTTTCATTCGTTAACATTTCTTGGCTTTCGGGGAGATTGTGATTTGACAACTTACCGTAGTTCAAAATTGATGATATTTCACACGGCAACAAAAAAGACATTTTTATGTTATATTTTTCTTTTGAAATATTATCACCGAGAAAAAAAACAAGATATTTACCGTTTAAAATAAAGTTTTTCAACATTAAAACATCGTTTTTATTGAAATCGGAAACATTGCAAAAAAACAATACGGAATAATTTGATGAATCTTTACTTTCAAATTGCGAAAAATTTATAACTTTAACATCGCAATAACTTGCAAGTGCCGTTTTCAAAAAAAATGTTTCCCCCTTAAAATCGGAAAATTGAGGATGACCATCTATCAATAAGACATTAGGTTTTTCTCTGTAATTAAACGCAAAAAAATATTTATTATCGGCTGAAAGTTTATCCGGCTCTATTTCAATAAAACATTTATGTATTCCGTTTTTAATATTTTTTACATCAAACGACCATTCGGAACTTTTATGCGGATATATTTCAAAAAATGCGGACTGATGTTTTTTACCGTCAATAGATAACTCCATAGAAACACTTTTTTTATCATCGGAATAATTTGAAACAACTGCCGTTATTTTATTGCCGAAAGTTTCAACATTTGACACCGCAAAATTTTCGGGCTTATTGTCACCAACATCAACACAGATAATTTTATAATTTTGGGTTATGATATCTTTTTTCCATAGCCAGCCGTTTTTGGCAAAATCAGTAACAATAATAATCCTTTTTTCTGTATTATCATTTTGAAAATATTTTACAACTTCGTTCACGGCGTTAATAACATCGGTTTTTTTAGAGTCCAGTTTTATTTTTTCTAACTCGGTTAGTATTAACTTTTTATCCGCAGTAGGATTTTTCACTACCGGTATCACTATATCCGAAAATGAAAACACTGCAATTTTTTCCTGCGGGTTTAATAAGTCAAGGGTTTGTTTTACAACATTTTTTGCATCTTCAATCCGCATTTTTCCGTCTTTGTAATACTCCATAGAATATGAATTGTCAATAAGAAAAATGGTTTCAGTATTTTTAGATGACAGTATATAATGCATTACCGGTCTTGCAAAAATCAATGTAATAATAATTATCAAAAGACATCTTATAAGGAGAAGTAAATACTGCCGAATCTTAAATTTTTTTACGGAACGGCTGGCTGCAAGTTCCAAAAATCTTAAATCACTGAAATAAACAATTCTTGGTTTTTTTTGAGAAAGCAGATGAATTATAAGCGGTATAGAAACGGCGGTCAAACCCCAAAGAAAAACGGAATTAAGAAATGTCATACCTGCAATTTTTCTCTTTTTGAAAGATAGTTGGTCAGAGATAAATCAAGCGGTGAAGAAGTATTAAAATAGGAATAGTCAATATCGGCCCTTCTGAACTCTGATTTGTATTTTTCTATGAATTCTAAAATAATTTTTTGATATTCTTTTTTTATGATATCCGTTTCTGTGATTAAAAATTTTTCATTTTCCATGCTCTTAAAAAAAACATTACCGTTCATATCAAGATTTTCTTCAATTTTATCCATAATGTGAAACACAATGATTTCATTCTTGGCAAACCTGTAATTTTTTACGGCTCTGATAATCTTTTCCTGTTCGTCGAATAAATCCGAGATTAAAATAATTAGCGTTCTTTTTTTAAGTTTTTTTGAAAAATCATAAAGTATTTTTGAAATATCCGTCTCGCCGCCGGCCGTTGTTTTGGAAAGTTCGTCAAAAATAATTGATAGGTGATTTAGTGTTGCCCGCGGCGGAATATTTTTTTTTATTTCTGTATCATATACGACCAGTCCGACGGCATCGCCTTGTTTTATCATAAGATATGAAAGCGCGGCGGCGATATACGAACCGTATTCCAGTTTAGAAATGCCGACGGATTTATAACCCATTGAGCCCGACGCGTCAAGCATTATGTACGCTTTAAGATTTGTTTCTTCTTCATATTGTTTAACAAAAAATTTGTCGGATTTCCCGAAAACCTTCCAATCAAGATGTTTCAGTTCGTCGCCGAAAGAATACTCCCTGTGCTGTGCGAATTCTAACGAGTGACCCTTAAATTTGCTGGTGTGAAGTCCGGATATAAAACCTTCAACGACATATTTTGCTTTCAAAGACATCGTTGAAATTTTTGCTATTGTCAAAGGGTCAAGATATGATTTCATTTTTTTTTGCCACAGAATTTCACAGAATTGCACTGATTTTTATCTGTGTTTATCTGTGGCTTGATTTTTATTCTGGTGTTATTTTTTCCAGCAATTTTTTTATAATTTCCTCGGTTGTAATTCCTTCCGCTTCTGCGGTATAGTTCAAAATGAGGCGGTGTCTTAAAACGGAATATGCGACGGCTTTTATGTCCTCAACGGAAACAGTGTATCTTCCCTCTAAAACTGCTTTTGATTTTCCGGCAAGAATAAAATTTTGAGACGCCCGCGGGCTTGCTCCCCAGTTGAGCCATTTTTTTATGAAATCAAGCGAGGATGCTTTAGGACGGGTTTCGGAAACAAGTTTAACGACATAATCAACTACGTAATCGCTGACCGGAACTTTTCTTACAATTTCCTGCAATGCCAAAATCTCATCTGATGTCAGCATGCTTTTTGTTTCAGACAAATGCATTCCTGTTGTTTTTCTGATAATTTCTTTTTCATCATTTACCGTCGGATAATCAATGTTTATCTGAAAGAAAAACCTGTCTAATTGGGCCTCTGGCAAAGGATATGTTCCTTCCTGTTCAATCGGATTTTGGGTCGCTAAAACAAAAAACGGATTAGGCAGTGGATATGTCTGTCCTGCGACGGTTACTTTGTATTCCTGCATCGCCTGTAAAAGTGCCGACTGTGTTTTTGGCGGAGTACGATTGATTTCATCGGCAAGAACTATATTTGCGAAAACGGGGCCTTTTATGAACTTAAAACTACGCTCGCCCGTTGAAATATTTTCCTGAATAACTTCCGTTCCCGTAATATCCGACGGCATCAGGTCGGGCGTGAACTGAATTCTTGAAAATTCAAGATTGAGAATTTGCGAAATCGTTGATACGATAAGCGTTTTGGCAAGTCCCGGAACCCCGACGATAAGACAGTGTCCTTTGGCAAAAAGCGAAATTAAAAGTTCATCAATCACTTCCTGCTGGCCGACGATAACATTTCTTAATTGTTCAACAACCGCTCTTCTTGCCTCAACAAGTTTTTCCACAAGTTTTACATCCGATATTTTTTCCATAAAACTCCAATTGGGGACGGTCCTCAATTCCGTTTTTCAATTTAGATTCATCCGGACATCTTCGGACCTTTTTTCCATCCCTTGCTTACTAAACCTTTAGATTTAAGATTTTTTCCAAAAACAGGTTCTCCATAAAAACCCTGCCGAAAATATCTCTCTATACCTCGTTTTTCTTTTTCGCCGTCCATTACAAATTCCCCATATAATTTTTGCCGAGCGATTTTGTTTTCTGATAAACCCAGATATTCAACTGAAGGTTGCAACAAATCATTATCTTTTCTAAAAGCATAAAAATTATACTAAGGGGAGCATAAAATACTTTACATCCGTAAAGTACTTCGTCTGTCACCCTGAACTCGTTTCAGGGTCTATAGATGCTGAATCAAGTTC
>PEVQ01000149.1 GCA_002780205.1 Elusimicrobia bacterium CG06_land_8_20_14_3_00_38_11 | reverse complement strand
AAAACTATTTCCACAGGCGCAGGTTACCGTACATTCCACATAATTCGGATGAATTCCTTCTCTCATTGTTTATACCTCTTATTCGCGGAGTTTACCCCGCACTGCGACGCAGGGCTCACCCCCACAACGCCTAAAGGCGTGGGCTACTGTTAATTCACAGCACAAATTATACAAAAAATAAATAAAAAGTCAAGAAAATTATTATCAAGCAAGCGAGTGAAATGAAAAGTTGTTTTAATTTCCGAGAGAGCGCTGATAACACAGGGTTTAATACCCTTTATTTTCCCAAGTATTTTAACGGATTCATCGGTCTGTTATATTTTCTTACCTCAAAATGAAGATGCGGGCCTGTTGAATATCCGCTTGAACCCATTTTAGCAATAATCTGTCCCGCTTTTACATATTGTCCTTTTTTTACAAGATAAGAACGAAGATGACCATACTTTGTTGAAAATCCGTTTTTATGTAGTATAGTTATTGTTTTTCCATAACCTGTTTGACTGCCGGCGAATATAATTTTACCGTCGGAAGATGCCCTTATCGGCGCACCGTACCACCTTGCCAAATCCAGTCCTTCGTGAAATCTCCTGTCTCTGAAAATTGGATGTCTTCTTAATCCGAATCTGCTTGTAATCCGACAATTTATTACCGGCCATAAAAAATCCGCAAAGTGAATTTTGACACCAGGGATAAAAATTTTATCACCTATTTCAAGTTCATCAAAATCCTCTAAACCGTTCGCCAGTAATATTGTTTCACTGTTAACCTTATATTTTTTTGCAATCATTTCAATTATTTCGCCGTTTTTTACCGTGTGAATATGCCCTTTTTTATTTATTACAAAAATTTTCTGTTCGGGTTTAAGAATTACGGATTCAAGATTATTTATTCCTCTGATGGTGGGAACATCCGTGCCGTATTTTTTTGCTATTGTGTTTATGTCTTCATTTTTTTTAACAGTGTGAGTTAAAATTACAGGTTCGTCAAGTTGTTTAAGATATTCATAATCCGAAGGTTGCGGTTTCAAGTTGACAACTAAAAGTTCGTCGTAAGAAGGTTTTTTAAGATATGCCGTGAGATTTAAAGTAATAATAGCGGATAGCGAAATAACAACAGGCAGGATTTTGTAAAAAATTTTCATTTTTTTATTGTGAGGATTCCATTGATTTCAGAAAATCCTTGTTTGATTTTGTGGCGGATACTTTTTCCGTCAAAAGTTCCATTACTTCAACGGAAGAAAGCGGCGTCAAGACCTTTCGCAAAATCCAGACCTTGTTTAATTCTTCGTCACTTAACAAAAGTTCTTCTTTTCGCGTTCCGGATTTATTTATGTCAATTGCCGGAAAAATTCTTCTGTCTGCAAGTTTTCTGTCTAAATGAATTTCCATATTTCCCGTTCCCTTGAATTCTTCAAAAATAACATCGTCCATTTTGCTTCCTGTATCAACTAATGAAGTTGCAATTATTGTGAGAGAACCGCCCTCTTCAATGTTTCTCGCCGCCCCGAAAAATCTTTTCGGCCGCTGCAATGCGTTGGAATCAAGTCCTCCGGAAAGAACTCTTCCGGACGATGGCTGAGCCGCATTATAAGCACGTGCTAAACGGGTAATGGAATCAAGTAAAATAACGACATCCTTTTTATGCTCAACGAGCCGTTTCGCTTTTTCCAAAACCATTTCTGCAACTTGAATGTGTCTGTCCTGCGGCTCGTCAAATGTTGATGCGATTACCTCCGCCTTGACGGAACGCTGCATATCGGTAACCTCTTCCGGTCTCTCGTCAATAAGAAGAACAATCAGATGAATTTCAGGATGATTTGTGGTTATTGAGTTTGCAATTTTTTGGAGAATTACTGTTTTTCCCGCTCGCGGCGGCGACACGATAAGTCCTCTTTGACCTTTGCCGATAGGTGTGAGCAAATCCATAAGTCGTGTCGTAATCTCATCCTTTTTTGTTTCAAGATTTATTTTTTCCTGAGGGTAAAGCGGGGTTAAGTTATCAAACAAAACCCTTTCCCTGATTTTTTCAGGGTCTTCTCCGTTGACCGCTTGAACTTTCAATAATGCTAAAAATCTTTCATTTTCTTTCGGCGGGCGGACTTCGCCGGAAACGGTATCCCCTTTTCTTAGTGCGAACTTTTTTATCTGCGACGGCGAGATGTAAATATCCTCGGGTCCCGGCAGATAATTTGAATTGGGGGACCGCAAAAATCCGAAACCGTCAGGTAAGACCTCAAGAACACCCTCGTCAAACATAAGTCCGTTCTGGGTAATCTGTCCCTGCAAAATCTTGAACACCAGTTCCTGTTTTTTTAGTCCTGCGATGTCGTCAAGTTTTAATTGCTTTGCCAGTTCCGTCAACTCTGCCATGCTTTTTTTTGACAAGGCAGAAATATCCGTCTTGTTTGTCTGTTCCATTTTTTCCTCCGATTCGCTCCGCTCACCCCGAATAAATTCGGGGCTACATTATTTGTGTGAATTTGCTCCATTGACGGCAGGTTAAAACCTGCCATTCCGCAAATTCTTTTTATACAATTAAATATAATAGATATGCAGAATTTTTAACATTGTAATCGGGTTTGTGTGATTTTCATTTAATGATAGGATTTTTTGATTTGAAACGGATGAGTTACCTCAACTTTTACTATTATACAAAAATTAAACTATTTTGTCAAGTATTTTTTATTAAATTATATTTTTTAAAAATTTTGCTAACTTAATTAGATAAAAA
>PEVQ01000045.1 GCA_002780205.1 Elusimicrobia bacterium CG06_land_8_20_14_3_00_38_11 | reverse complement strand
CAGAAATAACACAGAAAAAACTTCAGTGAAGTTCTGTGAAATTCTGTGGCTGAATTACAGAACCGAAAAAATAACCGGGCGATATTTTATGAACAATGAATGTACCGACGGCAGTTTTTATTTTTCTCGTATGAGTTGTTGATGCAAGTGTTATCGTTTGTGGGATTTGCTCAATCATTCCGTGCAAATGAAGAGCGCTTAAGAACGATACATAAACACGGTTTGACTTAAATAAATGAGGTATTAGCATAAACGGACTGATTTGTTTATTAGTGACTTCCGTCCAAATACCGCGGTACAGTTTTTTGACGACCCCCTGCCGGCATAAAAAATTCAGCGACTGGGTTACGGTGGACGGGCTTTTCTGCGAAATATCGGAAAGTCCGCGTGTCGTAAATACGGGACTGTCTAATTGTTTTATATATTTAATTATTGTGTTTTTTGACATATAAATTCGTTAACCTTAAGTTTTATCTCGTCCCAAATATCGGGATTATCATATGTGGTTCTGTCTTCTTCAGCAAGATATGAAAGCACGGTATCTCTGAATTGGCGGAACCCTACTGAAAATATATTTTCACACGCAGTTTTTGAAATCTTTGAACTGACGCCTTAGATTTTGCCGGCATTTATAGCAGTGCATTGCGTTGACAATGTATAAATATCGAATATATCCCTTGTCTGGACAACGCTTCTGCCGGCCAACGAATGTATTTTTTGCACGACGGCTGTATTTATGTCATAATGGCTTATTATCAGCGGTGATACTTTGTACGGACGCAGAACATTAACTGAAACAGATTCCGGTATGGAATTTCCGGAATTTTTCCGTCGGGAAAACTCTATCTTCGTGAACAAATCTTCATTCCCATGAGTAATAAGATGTATCTTAAATCTCTGGGTAGTACTTGTCTGTTTTGCTTTTTTAATATCAGGAGGATGAACCGCTGCAATTCCGAAAGGCTTCAATTCATTGGTAAAAGAAGCCGAAGTTATTATTTTCATCACGGTATCCCGCAAAGTGATAATATCTACGGTATTGACATCCATATCCATATTTTCCGAGTATCTTATGCTCTTAAAATACAAACGCATATTAACACCGCCTTTCAGAGCATAAAAAGCCGGTTTGAATTTCCTGGCGAACGCGCGCAGAAACTCTATGTGAAAGATTTCTCTTATCTGAAGACTGCTGTAATTTGTATCCATATATGTCCTATTGTTTATCTATACCTAAATAATAATACATAACTTATATGCCCTTGTCAAGATGATATTTTGTTTCTTTGCGATGCTTACAACCGGCAAGGTTTTTGTGAGGAAGGTCATTTCGGCAGGAAAAAATTACCGACATTATTTTTTATCCGGGAACTTCTCGTCTGCCGGCGCACCGCCCAGGCCCCAGTTTTCTTTTTCAACTTCGCTGATGACCACCTGAACGGCTTCCGGCGAACAGCCGATTGATTCAACCACAGCAGAGGTTACATTTTTAATCAGTTTCTTCCTTGTTCCCTTATCCCTGCCCTTCCACATATCAATCCTTACAAAAGGCATATCGTATTCTCCTTATCCGACAAAAATTAAAAGATGAACAAACCCATTCCCCTCATTCCTTTTTCTATTCTTGTATGAATTGTTCTTTTTACCATTTATTTCCTTTTGGATTTTTTTCTAAGTTTTTTACATATTCAGGGCTATGATGTTTCCAAATTACCGGTTCTCTTTCAATATCCCATTGAAACCCTTCTTTATCTTCTCTCTTCCCCAGATTTCGGCAAGTATGGATGCGGTGATTATACACCACACGGCAAACAGTGCGTTGGGCACAGCCGATTGATAAGAAAAATGTTTCAACGCAAGCACGGCGCCAAGTCCCGCATTTTGCATTCCCACTTCAATTGAAACTGTCCGACATCGTTTTTTATCAAACCTGTAAATTATACCCGCACCGTAACCGAGCATAAGACCGAAAAAATTATATAAAATTATGGCGACAAAAATCATACCTGTTATACCCGCTAAATATTCTTTATTTAACGCCACGACCAACCCGCAGATAAAAGCAATGAAAACGGTAGAAAGTGCAGGAAATATTCTTATAAACTTTTCTATTCTTTCTTTCAAAAAATATCTCACAGAAAGCCCCAAAACTAACGGTATTATTACCATCTTGATGATGCTGAAAAACATCGGCAAAAATTTTATTTCAATGAATGTGCGCCCGAAAATGTACACAAAAGCAGGTGTAAGAACCGGCGACAAAAATGTTGATGTGCTTGTCAGTGCGATAGAAAATGCGACATCCGCTTTCGCGAGATATGAAATCACATTTGATGCCATCGCCCCAGGTACGCTCCCAACAAGAATTAACCCTAACGCTAAATCCGGCGGCAGTTTCAATAATTTTGCAATAATAAATCCTAAAGCGGGCATAATACCGAACTGTGCCAGTGTTCCCAGAAGAACGGTGTGCGGTTTTTTGAATACCGGCTCAAAGTCCTTCAGTGTCATCACCGCACCTATGCCGAACATCGTAAAAGCAAACAGCCACTCGGTATAATTCTTAAAAACAATCAGTGATTGCGGCCATAAATATCCGATGCCGACTGCAAGAAGCACCCACACCACCAGCAACCTCGTAAAATAATCAAAAATCCTGTTCCACATACTAAGGGGAGCATAAAATACTTTACATGAAAAGGATGTCATTCTGAGCCGAAGGCGAAGAATCTCG
>PEVQ01000186.1:2146-2802 GCA_002780205.1 Elusimicrobia bacterium CG06_land_8_20_14_3_00_38_11 | reverse complement strand
ACCAGGATTCTTCACTGCGTTCAGAATGACATTTCATATGTTAATCTTGTGTAATCTCGTGGTTCTTGTTTTTTGATATTTGTGTTTTACCATGTGCTTATAATTATCTGTTTTGTATCCATGTGGGTGCAATTAACCCATACTTGTCCGAACATATTTGAAGTAGAATTCGGATAAACCCAGCCGTCGGTCAAACTAGCATCATTATCTGTCGCCGTTTCCCCGCTTCTTTCCGGATGCTCATATGCTCCTATTCTTGCCGGCGGGAGTTCTTCAAGATAATCGGGTACAATTCCGCCCGTCATAGTATCGGGATACACTCCTTCATTTTTAGCATAATATGTTTTTACGCAGGAACGCAGAACCCCGAGATTTCCTTTTGTGGAGCCCTCTTTTGCCTTTCTCATCAGTTCGGCAAATCTTGGAACTGCGATTGCCGCAAGGGTTCCCAGTATAGCAACAACAATCATCAGTTCTATAAGGGTGAATCCTTGTTGTAGCGGTCGCATTGCCATGCGACTTAAACGAGCAGCGAGTAATTTCATAACATAATTCTATATAAAAAAATATATTTTGTCAAATAAAAAACCCCTCAAATTTTAGTTTGAAGGGTTTTTTAAGACAAAAACATTACCAAGATGTAATAAGGTTGCCTT
>PEVQ01000186.1:1828-2005 GCA_002780205.1 Elusimicrobia bacterium CG06_land_8_20_14_3_00_38_11 | reverse complement strand
TCCCGAGTTTCACTGACGGCATCTTATCCAGATACTTTGTCAAAAATGGCCCGTCGCCATAACTGAAAGTGGTTATTTCAGTATCGCCTGCAGTTGCATTAGTCGCTGGTGGTGTACCTGTCATTGGATACGGGTACATCCCTTCCTGCTCGCCATAATAAATGGTGAGTGCGGAAC
>PEVQ01000186.1:0-1777 GCA_002780205.1 Elusimicrobia bacterium CG06_land_8_20_14_3_00_38_11 | reverse complement strand
GGTCGGCGAATTTAGGTATTGCGATGGCTGCCAATATACCGATAATAGCGACCACTATCATAAGTTCAATAAGGGTAAAACCTTTTTTTGTTTTCATTTGTTTTCACCTCCTTTTTTTACTTCTGTAACCACACATAACACAAAGCGTCACCCTGAGTGAAACGAAGGGTCTCGCATTTTAACACCGAGATGCTTCACTCCGTTCAGCATGACATTTCTCGTGAAATCTTGTGGTTTCATTTTCATCCCGCTCCGCTAAAATGGGACTACATCGACCTTCCATTACAATTATACAAAATTAACTAAATTTTGTCAAGTACTTTTTTGAAAATGCAAATTTTTTTCAGATGAGGTTAAGGACACACAGATTTACGCGGATTTACCGTCGGAAAACTGAAATTTATCTGCGGGTATCTGCGCTCTGTGATTTTTTACACAGTAACACCAATTAAAAATTAAAAGTTAAAAATGAAAAATTAATGTCATTCTGATCGGTCGCTCAGCATGACACTTCGTGTCATTTTTAATTTTACATTTTCAATTTTTAATTGCCTCTATCCCACTTTTCCTGCCAGTGCGCCCATAGAGAACATCGGCATAAACATCGCTATGACAATAGCGCCGATGACGACACCCATAACGCAGATGACAATCGGCTCAATCATAGATGTAAGTCCTTTTACGGCGACATCAACCTCCTGGTCGTAAAAGTCGGCTATTTTGGTAAGCATGGTGTCAAGGTTTCCCGTTTCCTCACCGACTGAAATCATCTGTATAACCATCGGCGGAAAAACGCCGGATTTTTTCAGAGGCGCCGCTATTTTTTCTCCTTCCCTGATTGATTCCTTCGCCGTAAGAATTGCTCTTTCAACAATTTTGTTTCCTGCCGTTTGTGCCACGGTGTCCAACGCCTGTAATATGGGAACGCCCGATTTAACCAGAGTCCCGAGCGTTCTTGTGAATTTTGCCACCGCAACTTTTCTTAACATCTCCCCGAACATAGGCACTTTTAATGAATATTCATCTATCATAAATTTGCCTTTTTCGGTCTTATAAAATTTAACTACGGAAACCGCTGCTGCTATAACGCCGCCAATTAAAAATATAATATATCTTTGCAGAAACTCGGATATAGCGATAAGTACTTTTGTGGGAAGCGGCAAATCCGCTCCGAAACTTGAAAATATTTCCTTAAATGTGGGTATCACAACGACAAGCAAAAATACGGTGACGCAGGCAGCAATAAAGGCAACGATTGACGGATACATCAGCGCACCCTTTACTTTTCCTTTCAATGCATCAGCCGCCTCAAGATACGCCGAAAGCCGCTCTAAAATTACATCCAAAATACCGCCGACTTCCCCGGCTTTTATCATAGCGACATATAAGTCCGAAAATGCATCCGGTTCTTTCTTCATCGCTTCCGCTATGGATATTCCCGCTTTTATATCTTCGGAAATATTGTTCACGACCGTTTTGAATGCCGGATTTTCAATCTGCTCGGTTAGAATTGTAAGTCCCTGAACAATCGGCACGCCCGCTGAAACAAGCGTTGACAATTGTCTGGAAAAAAGCACGAGGTCTTTTGCCTTTACGCTCGGTTTGAAGGGATTTAATTTTTTCAATGCCTCAAGCGGATCTTTTTTTGCAAGTGTTATTTCAAGAAGAATAAGCCGCTGGGCTCTTAATTTGTTGGATGCGGTCATCTGGTCGGGCGCATCAATTGTCCCGTTTACGGTTGCTCCTGCTGTGTTTTTTGCTTTGTAACTGAATAACG
>PEVQ01000010.1 GCA_002780205.1 Elusimicrobia bacterium CG06_land_8_20_14_3_00_38_11 | reverse complement strand
GGACCGGCAACACCAAAAGAGTTACTAAATAATATGAATACTAAATATAGTAAAAATATTTTTTTCATTATGATTTCTATCAAAAATGTATGAAAGTTGGAGTAATCCTATCGAAATTAAAATGCAACACTTATTGCAAAAATCTATAGCAATATATTACAATTTTTTTATTGGTTTTTCAAGTCGCATAGCAATGCGACCGCTACTTTGAGATTGCCGCGGCGACTGTGTCGCCTCGCAATGACACTTCGGCGGTCTCAATATTATTTCTTTCTGGACGGATTTTTTGTTCATCTCTTTTTCCACGAAAATATTCTCGCAGGTATCGGGGTCCTGCCCGGTGTAATACATCAGCGTTGAATATGTTGAAGGTGTAGGAGTGAATATCTGCAGTTGCTCCGGAATTATTTTTAACTCTTTTAAGGCAAAAACTCTTAATTTTTTCATCTCCTCAATTCCGCAACCAGGATGCGCCGCCATAAAATAATATGTCAGGAACTGATTTTTCCCGAACTGTTTATTGAGGTCATCAAACAATTTCTTAAAATCTTTCAAGTAGTTTATACCGGATTTTCCCATCATTTTTAATACAATTTCTTCGGTATGCTCGGGCGCTATTTTTAACTGCCCGGAAATATGATGCAAAACAAGTTCCTTCAAATAAGCGGGACCGTATTTTTTATCTTCAATTACAAGGTCGTACCGGACGCCGGATGCCACGAAAACTTTTTTTATGCCGGGCAACGCTCTCAATTTTACCAAAAGTTCCAACTGCTTTTTATGACTAAAATCCAGATTCTCGCATATTTCGGGATAAAGGCATCTTTTATTTTTACAATGTCCGCGCTTTGTTTTTTCCCCGCATTCTGACCCATACATATTTGCGGTCGGACCGCCGACATCCGAAATAGAGCCTTTGAAATCAGGCAGTTCGGTAATTTTTTTTGCTTCATCTAAAATTGATTTCTCGGTTCTGGATATAACGGTATTCCCCTGATGGACGGAAATTGCGCAGAAATTACATTCCCCGTAACAGCCCCTGTGGCTAATAATTGAAAACTTTATGGTCTCCAACGCCCGGACCGCTCCGTTTTTTTTATAGTAAGGATGGACGTCCCGCTCAAAATCCATATCGTATATTTCATCCAATTCTTGCGAGGTAAAATTATTTTGCGGCGGATTCTGAATAAGATACCTTGTGTCCTGTTTCTGGCATAAGCCCTTCGCAGTCAAAGGATTATTATTGGAATAAAATGTCCGGAACATTTCCGTAAATTTTTTCTTGTCAATTTTTACATCCTCATAAGAAGGCAGTAAATCAAAGCCGTCTTTTACAGAGTTGGAAATATAACAAACTCCGCGAATATGAGCGGTGGACTCATTATTTTTATGTCTTTCGGCAATTTCCAAAACGGCTTTTTCGCCCATACCATAGACCAATAAATCCGCTTTAGCATCAAACAAAATTGAACGCCTTATCTCATCGTCCCAGTAATCGTAATGAGCCACTCTTCTTAAACTCGCCTCAATTCCGCCGAGTACAATGGGCTTTGTGTTCTTAAAAAATCTTCTGATTAAATTTGAATAAGCGATGACGGCCCTGTCGGGTCTTTTGTTGTTAACACCGCCGGGCGTAAAATCATCCTGCTTTCTCCTCTTTTTGGTGGCGGTATAATTTGCCACCATAGAATCAACGCAACCTGAAGTAACGCCCCAGAAAAGCGACGGCTCGCCTAACCGTTTTATATCCGAATCGGTTGATACATCCGGCTGCGCGATAATGCCGACTTTGTAACCGGCTTTAATAAGCAGTTTTGATATGACGGCAATTCCGGCATGGGGACTGTCAATGTAAGTATCGCCCGTAACGAGAATAATATCCAACTTTTTCCACCCGAGATTTTTAACTTCATCTAAAGTTGTAGGTATAAACATAATTGTTGATTTTACATAATTTTAATTAAATATCAACCCGATAATTTCTGCTTGACTGAACTCAAATATAATAGTATAATTACCTTACAGGCAAAATTTATGAAAATAGGTTTCACCGCATTAGAACTGCCGGAAGGCAAAATAAAATACATTGATCAGAAATTAATTGCTCTTGAAAAAAAATGCGAGCCGGACAAGGTTTCCCCGTTTTTCGTTGAATTTATAAAAGACCAACTTGTCCAGACGGATGCACTCGTATTCGCAAAAAAAAATATACTTGATTTACTGATACTTGATATGGAAAAATGCGAGGCGCGGCTGATAAATAGCGACGATACCGGCGAAAAAGAGTTCCTGAAAAAATGTCTTTCTTATCTTGAAAAAGAAACGCCTTTATGCGAAGCGGAGTTCAGCGAAAAGGAGCAAAAATATCTCAAAACACTCTCGCCTTTAAGCGCAAAACCCGTAGTAATTATTGACGACATATCAGAAACGAATGAACTCATCAAAAAAGTTCTTGAAAAATCCGGCATCATATTTTTTTATACGGCCGGCAAGGATGATGTTCACGCATGGCCTGTAAATGCGGGTTCGGATATCGTTGCCTGCGCAGGTAAAATTCATACCGACCTTGCACGAGGATTCATCAAAGCGGATATTGTAAGTTTTGATGACTTTATGAAATGCCACAATATGAATGATGCAAAAAGCAAGGGATTTGCCAAATTAGTGGACAGGGATTACATTATAAAGGACGGCGACATAATAGAAATTAGATTTAACATATAAAAACAGAGATAGTCAGGATTAAGGATTACGTTTTTTGACACTGCCCTCTTACCACTTACAACTTACTACTTACTACTCAGAGCGGAATATACTTTACATGGAAGATGGTGTCATGCTGAACTTGATTCAGCATCTATAGACCCTGAAACGAGTTCAGGGTGACAG
>PEVQ01000219.1 GCA_002780205.1 Elusimicrobia bacterium CG06_land_8_20_14_3_00_38_11 | reverse complement strand
ATTAATCTCTTTAATTCACTCTTTGTATAAAAATTCTGTGTTTTTCTGTGCCATTCTGTGGCTACCATTTTTTGCGTTACAGAACCAAACAAATTAAAGGTTAAAGGTCAAAGGTTAAAATTTTAACCTTAAACCTTATACCTTTCACCTGCCGTTCTTATTATATCAAATTCATTCTTAAAATGTCAAGGGCGGCGGTCGCAATTTTGTCTTTGATTTCTACTCTTGAACCCGTGAACTGGAAGCGTTGCACTTTTGTCCCGGCATCGGAAGCAATCCCTATAAAAACAAGTCCAACCGGTTTTCCCGTAGACGAAGGTTTTGGTCCCGCTATACCCGTCGTAGAAATTCCGAAATTTGTGCCGGATATTTTTTTTATTCCTTCCGCCATCTCTTTTGCAACCTCGCTTGATACTGCGCCGTATTTATTGAGCGTTTCATCTTTAACGCCGAGCATCCGTTTTTTACTGCTATCCGAGTATGTCACAATACCTTCCTTAAAATACATTGAACTTCCAGCAACATTGGTTAGACGATGAGAAATCAGCCCGCCCGTGCAACTTTCAGCGACAGCGAGTGTCTTTCTTTTTTTAAGAATAAGTTGACCGACGGCACTTTCAAGCGTTTGGTTATCCTCGCCGAAAATAAAATCTTTAAGCACATTATAAAATTCCCTTTTCAGATTTTGAATCATTTGGTCGATAAGCATCTCATCGGTGCCGGAAACGATTATTTTTATATCAACACCGGTATGTTTTGCAAGGATAGAAAACGAAACTTCACTTCCCTCAAGTTTTCTCTCAATATCAACAATTTTTCTGATTTTTTCGTCAATAACCGATTCAGCAAGACCGACAGTGTGCAAAATTTTTATTTTCAATAAGCCCTTTTCAAATCTTTTTTTAAGATACGGGAGAACGGTATTTTCAAACATCGGTTTGATTTCTCTCGGAGGACCCGGCAGTAGAATTATTATTTTGCTATTCATTTCCAAAATTTGTCCGGGAGCGGTTCCCAAACCATTTGGGATAATTTCTGCTCCTTCAAGGAGGTATGACTGCTTCTCATTGTCTTTCGGCATTTTTATCTTTTTTTTTTCAAAAAATTCCGAAATTGTTTTGAGCACATTTTTATTTAGAATAAGTTTTTTGCCTGTGGCTTTTGAAACGGTTTCACGGGTAATATCGTCAAAAGTAGGTCCCAGCCCGCCGGTTGTAATAATAATATTGGAACGATTAAACGATTCCGAAAAAACATTTTCAAGTTGTGGAAAATCATCTCCGACGGTAATTTCGCGATTGACTTTCAGCCCTATGGTCGCAAGTTTTTCGGAAATATATGCGCTGTTTGTATTAACTGAACCGACGAGCAATTCCGAACCGATACAGATTATTTCAATATGCATAAATCACCGCCTTTCAAATCAACTCCGAAACTTTTGTAACCGTTTTATATTCAATACCTTCAAATTCTTTGAAGTGCGCCTTACCGCATTTTATTTTTAATCCTTCGCCAACCCTTAAATCCGCTTTTTCCAAACTGCCTTTTGTTTCCGCAACAAAATATAATTTTTTCTCATTTTTGAATACCAGCGCCCAGTCCGGGTTATAATCACCAATCGGAGTTTTAATCTTGAACCAATGCGGCAGTTTAAAATAAAATCCCACGTTTTCGTTCGACTCGCAGTCCTTAGCAAATTGCAGTTCTCTTTCGGACATTGAACTTATTTCTATGTAATTCGCCAATGTTTTTTCCTGTCTCGTTACCTTGTAAAGATTTTCAATGTATGTTTCAATTTCACTTTCCTCAAAAAGCATCATCGCATATTCCTGCCCGCCGATTTTTTCATATTTTATACCGTTGGCCATAAAATCATTCAAAACATTTTTTATTTCTACAACAACCATATCCAGAAATAACTGCGGATTATTAAATACATCTTTTAACCGCGCGGATTCTTTAAGTATCCTTAAAATAGTTGAACGTGTCAGTTCGGTCTTGCTCTGTATGTAGCCCAGTATATCGGGTATTCCACTTATCACACTATCCGTTTTGTAAATACCTACTCCGACCTGATGCCCGACAATTCCTTCCTTAACCATATCTACACCTGTCTTTACCGATTTAACAATAGGCGTTCTGACCTCAGGCATATTCTTTATGGTTCTTGATGCGGTTTTTATCAGTTCTTCCGTAGCATAATTTACTCTGTATGTCGTCTTATATTTTATTTTATTCCACAACTCGATGAAATTAGGGTCCAATGAATAGTTCTTCTTCAGTTCAACTTTTATGCGTTTATTTTTGTCTTTTATTCTGCCGGTAAACTCAACGCCGCAGTCGGTCTCAATTTCTTTCTGCAACTTGCCGGCAAACTCTTCGTAACTCTCGTTTGCTATAACTGTTAATTTGTTTATGTTTTTATCAAACACCCTGTCCCCTGTCTGATTCACCGAAAGCCGTAAGCCCCTGCCGATTTCCTGCCGTTTTTTCAATTCCGATTTTGTCTCGTTCAAAGTGCAAATTTGAAAAACGTTCGGGTTATCCCAACCCTCTCTTAATGCAGAATGGCTGAAAATAAATCTCAACGGATTATTTATATCTAAAAGTTTTTCCTTGTCTTTCATTATCAACTGATAAGTATCGTCGTCTGCCTGAGTTTCGCGTCTCTCTGACGAATCCTTCAAAATGCCTTTTTTATCCTGTGCGAAATAACCGTTATGAACCTGTTCGGTTTTGAAAGGTATAACTCCTTTGTACATCGGTTTGGCTGAAAACTCTTTATAAATATCTTCAAACCACTCGGCAAATTTACCTTTCGCAGCATTTCCGGATTCGTCATAATGCCTATAATTTGCAACCCTGTCTATAAAAAACAACGTTAAAACTTTTATTCCTTTTTCTTTCAGAT
>PEVQ01000277.1:2507-2899 GCA_002780205.1 Elusimicrobia bacterium CG06_land_8_20_14_3_00_38_11 | reverse complement strand
TTTATTTCCAGTTGTCCGGTTTGGGAATTGCGTCGCCGGTTATCAAAAACATACTTGTTCTCGGCGTCAGCGATACACCGCTTCTGGATTATTCTTATAAATATGATTACACGGATGTTTCGGACGAAACGCTCATTAAAAATTATGACCGGAGCATAGTTACATCCGGCGGGTTAAGAAGTACCGATATCGGAATTGGACTGAAAATTATTGACTCTCTGCGTTTGGGATTTTCTTACTCAATTTTAGGCAGTAAAAGTAAAGGCGAATACGATTATACCGATTATGATGCCGGCTTGGTTGATTGGATTGAGAAATCGGAAATGTCGTCTGAATATAAAGGCGGTTATTTTAAGTGCGGGCTTATTTTTAACTATACGAATTATTCGTTC
>PEVQ01000277.1:1017-2495 GCA_002780205.1 Elusimicrobia bacterium CG06_land_8_20_14_3_00_38_11 | reverse complement strand
CAGACCCCGTCAACCGTTGAATATGATATTACC
The DNA here is from genome assembly GCA_002780205.1 of Elusimicrobia bacterium CG06_land_8_20_14_3_00_38_11. Classification (GTDB taxonomy): domain Bacteria; phylum Elusimicrobiota; class UBA8919; order UBA8919; family UBA8919; genus UBA8919. The sequence continues at coordinate 2,462 of PEVQ01000277.1, read as the reverse complement.
GAGACCGAGACCGACAGCAATTTAACTACCGCTGTCTCAACAGCCACAAAAACGGTCAGTAAAGGCGACCTCAAATATCCGGAGAAGTTCGGGCTCGGTTTTTCCTACCGGTTTAAGGACAAATTCAGAACGCTTTTTGCAGCCGATTGGGAGAGGCAGAACTGGAATGTTTTGACATACCGCACTAAAACTATTGACGGTGCGGCTACGGGTGATAAGAGCGAGCACATTACAGGTTATGAAAAAACGGACGAGTTTAAATTAGGACTTGAAATGTGGCTGAATGATTCGCTTCCCGTTCGCGGCGGGTTCAGGTATCAGGAGTTTTATTATACATGGGACAATACTTTTATAAACTGGTATCATCGTTCGCTGATAACAAAAAATGTCGTTCCCGTATTTTACTGTTTTTCTTTCGGCACGGGATATGTTATGAATAAATTCGATTTAGATATCGGCTATGAGTTCGGCAGAAGAAGTTATGAAACCGGTATTTTTGAAAGATACGACGAGGATTTACAGCGGATTGTATTTACGACGAGGTTCAGATGGTAAAGTTAACATCAATTAAAAATGAAAAGTTAAAAATTAAAAATTATGCCGAAGGCGTCATTGCGAGGCGTAGCCGAAGAATCTCGTTTTTTCAATCAGAGACCCTTCGCCTTTGGCTCAGGGTGACACTTTGTATCATTTTTCATTTTTCATTTTTCATTTTTAATTGCCTTTACTGCTATCAAAAGTCCTCGTATTTTGTCCCTTCCGTCAACAAAACGGTTGATATCGCCGGCGGGGAAATAATAGTAAAATCCTCTGATATAGACGGCGTCAACCTGAAATTCGGCACAAAGGTCAAGCAAAAACTATATGGAAAAAATGTTTATTTGCTTAAAATTCCTGCCGGTGAAACGGTGGAATCAATACTTCAGAAAATACTGGGCTTTCCCGGTGTTCAGTATGCCGAGCCGAATTATTTAGCAAAGATGTTTTCAAATGATACTTACTATAACAATCAGTGGTCTTTGCCGAACACTGTTTGGGATAACGCTTATAACAGCAGCGCAACTTTGACATCAAGTTTTTACGCCGGAAGTTCCACATTCGTTGTGATAGCGGTGATTGACTCCGGCGTTGATTGGCAGCATCCGGATTTGGCGAATGTTTTTTGGTATAATGTGAAAGAAAGTACTTATAGCGACGGTATAGATAATGACGGTAACGGTTACATTGATGATTATTACGGCTACAATACTCTTTACGGTCAGGAGCCGCCGACATCTCCGACGGATACGGAAGAAGCGGAATATGCCGATAGAAGACCCTGGGATACCGTCGGTCACGGAACCCATGTATCGGGAATCGCAGCCGCACAAATTGATAATGATGAAGGCATCGCCGGCGTCAGTTGGGTTTCACAAATAATGGCTATAAAGGTTTTTTCCCAATAC
>PEVQ01000277.1:0-996 GCA_002780205.1 Elusimicrobia bacterium CG06_land_8_20_14_3_00_38_11 | reverse complement strand
ATCGCTGCCGGTTTGATATATGCTGCCGACAACGGTGCAAAGATTATAAATATGTCGCTCGGCAGTTCTGTAGGTTCGCAATCGCTTAAAGAAGCGATCGATTATGCCGTTTCAAAGGGCTGCGTTGTTGTCGTTGCATCCGGCAATGAATCCGAAAATGAAATTTCTTATCCTGCCGCTTATGATAACTGTATTGCCGTCGGCGCATCGGATAGATATAATGCGCGTGTTTCCTTTTCAAATTACGGCCCGCAGTTAGATGTTGTGGCGCCCGGCGGCGGCGCAAGTACGTCAGATAAAATTTACAGCACATATTCGGTATCCACCGGAGCTGTAAATTCTGATGGCAGTATTACCTGGGCATATACGGTAGTTGTAGCAATTGAGGATGGAATGGTTAAATATTTTCGTTGTCCAACATACAGATATATGCAAGGAACTTCAATGTCTGCGCCGTTTGTTTCCGGTCTGGCCGCGCTTGTAATTTCTCAAAATCCGACGTTTACTCCGAAACAGGTTGAAGAAAGAATAGAGTCAACCTGCGATGATATAAATACGCCGGGCCGTGATTTTTACAGCGGTTGGGGAAGGGTTAATGTTTACCGCGCTTTAACAAATAACAAAAATGTTTATTATGTATCATCCGGCGGGGAAAAAGTAAAAAGTTATCCTAACCCGTTTTATCCGAATGTGCACGGTAAAGTTACGATAAGATTACCGCAGTCGTATCAGTCGGCGGAAAAATTTAGAGTTACAATTTACAATATTGCAGGCCGTCCCGTTAAAATATCCGACAGTTCTTCGTTGGAGACATCAATGGGAGATGAAGGTCTCGTTTACTGGGACGGGAGAAACGATAACGGCGATATGGTTGCATCAGGGCTGTACTATTATGTTGTTGATACCGGCGGAAAAAAATTCAGAGGAAAAATAACGCTGATAAAGTAAAGGTTAAAATATGGAATTAAAAGTTCAAAATCATACAAAATGTCATGT
>PEVQ01000197.1 GCA_002780205.1 Elusimicrobia bacterium CG06_land_8_20_14_3_00_38_11 | reverse complement strand
AAATGCCCGTTAATGCTTCAACAAAATTGTTCTGCGAAATCCCGGTTTTTATTATTTTTTTGAGAGCGACGGAATCTTTTATCACATAAACATATTTTTGGGAATCCATTTCACCGATTGCGTCGGTCGGAATTGACAAAACATTTTTGTGCACGGACAAGATTATCTCGATTTTAGCGAACATTCCCGGTTTCAGCAATCCACCTTCGTTTGAAACTGCAATTTCTATCTGTGAAGTCCTCGTTTGTAAATTAACCGCCTGGCTGATTTTAGAAACCTCGCCGTAAAATATTTTTTCAGGATAGGCATCAACAGTAAATCTTGCAGATAGACCCTTTTTTATTTTCGGGATGTCCTCTTCGGTAATGTTGGTCGTAATTTTTATTTTGTCAATAGATGCAACTTCAAAAACCGGGTTTTGAGGTGTAACCGCTTCGCCGATATCCAAAAAATACTGGGTGATGACGCCGCTTATAGGCGAATTGACTTCCGACGGTTTATATTCAAATGCCGGCTCATCGCGGTCAACAAGAGCGACTACATCATTTTTAGAAACCATATCGCCGACATCTTTTTTCTTCTCCTGTAATTTCCCCGGAACTTTTGAATAAACCTTTGCTTCTGAAAGCCCCCTGACATCGCCGGTAAGTTTAAGCAGTTCTTCAAGATTTTTGTGAACGGGTTTAACTGTTTTTACCGGTACGGCAGCGGCGGCGGTTTTGGGTTTTGATATAAAAAATCTTGCAGCACGTACTAAGATTAGGGCTGCAACAACCGCTCCTACAATTAAAATAATTTTTTTTCGTTTTCCCATTTTATCCTCCATAAACACGCTAAACCGGCGTTAAATCTTTAACCACAGATTAACACGAGATTAACACAGAAATGTCATTCTGAACGAAGTGAAGAATCTCAAACTTGATTCAAGATGTTTCGCTTCGCTCAACATGACATCTTGTGAAAATCTGTGAAATCTTGTGGTTTTATTCTTTATGTTCTGCGTTTGTTTCGCGTCTTCTCTATTTCCCGGCGGCTTTTTCCAAACTCGCTATTGCAACATTGTAATCATATAATGCCTGAATATAATTCGTCTCCGCCTGTGTTAATGCGAGTTGTGCATCTCTTACTTCTATATCTGTCATAAGACCAAGTTGAAATCTTTTTTGGGCGGTCGCCAGATTGTCCTTCGCTGCATCAACATTTTCCTTGTTTGCTTCAATTGAATCCTTCGCCTGTTTGTAATTGAGATACGCCGCGCGAACCTCAAGTTTTAGTCCCTCTATAAGTGCCTCTTTGCTCAATTTAACCTGCTCCAGATTTGTCTTCGCCTGTTTCGTTTTCTGAAAAGTGGAAAAACCGTCAAAAATCGGCATACTTAAAACGGCAACAGCAGTCCATGAATTATACCAGTTTTTTGATTCCCACTCGGTGTTCTGCCACTCGGTGTAACCTGTAATTGCTATATTGGGCTTGTCCCCGCTGGATGTAAGTTTCACTATTGATTCGGAAATATCTTCCTGATACGCAATCTGCTTTAACTCGGGACGGTTATTTAACGCCCCAGTTATTAAATCATCTTGATTAAAATCTATCGGCTGATATTGAAGTTCTCCGACGAATTCAGTATCTTTTTCCTTGATGTTCAATATATTTACAAGCGACTGCTTTGCTAAATCAAAACCGTTTTCGGAGCGTATCAAATTTGTCTTTGCATTTGCAAGCGAAACTTTTGCGCGGGAAACATCATATGAAGAGGAGCGTCCCTCGTCGTAAAATTTTTTTATAACTTTGAGATGGGCTTCTGTTACATCAAACGCCTCTTTGGAAATAGAGACCATCTGTCTTGCAAGTATACATTTGTAAAACGCCTCTTTTGTCTTGTATGCTACTTCCTGTTTTATCTTGCGGAATTCCTCCTCGTTATATTTGTAATTCAGGGATGCCTGTCTGTTTGACTGATAAATTTTTCCCCACATAAAAACGGGTTGGGTCAGCGTGAGTTTATTGTCATACATCTCATCCGCAAAGAAAAATTTAAAAGAGGGCGACACGGAAGTTATGCCCGAAAGCGCCGACGCACCCTCCACCTCTTTCCTTTTTATATAACTTGCACTTCCGGAAATGTTGGGAAGATATCCGGCAAATGCTTCCCGTTTTTTCGCTTTTGCGGATATAAGTTTCTGCTCGGCGATTTTTATCTGCGGATTTTCTTTGAGTGCTACTTCCAGACATTTGTCTAAATCAAGCGGTTGACCAAAAAGGCAGTAAGTAGTAAGTAGTAAGTAGTAAGTAGTGAAAACTAAAATCCATAACCATTTACCACTCGCCACTCGCCACTCGCTATGTTTTTTTTTCATTTTTCAATTCCTTCCATCAAAATTTTAAATAAAAGTTCGGGCGAAATATCTATTTGTTGGATTTTATGTTTTCTGATTTCTATTTTTTGGTGTGCAATAACGGATGTCAATGAAAGAAAAATTGTGGCAAGTGCAACGCTTGAATACGATTTCAATTCTTTCTTTTTTATCCCGCTTTCAATAATCACAGATATTGCTTTAATAAGTTCTCCGATTTTTTTGTGAACCCGGTCGCGGAGTTTTTCTTTAGGCGGTTTTACTTCCTGTTGGATAGATAAAAAAAGATGTCTGTATGTATCAATAAAATTGGAAATTCTTTGAAGCAAAAGAAAGAGTTGTTTTTTTGCCGGCAAACCGTTTCTTTGAACATTTTCGGCAATATCTATTACTTTATCTATTAAATTAATAAGAACGGAAAAATATATATCTTCCTTGTTTCTGAAATAAAGATAGACCGTCCCTTTTGCGACACCGGCATTTTTTGCGATTTCATCAATCGGGCATTGGTGATATTCCTTCCGATTTAAAATCTGTATTGCAGAGTCCAAAATCTTTTGTCTTTTTATTTCCGGATTCCATCCTTTTATTTTTGCCATATTATTTTGCCCACCCCACCGGCGTATTTTAACTGGCTGACTGGTCAGTCAATGTAACTATAACATAATTACCGCATTTTGTCAAGTACTTTTTTTGTTTCTGAAATTTTTATTTTGTGGGGTTGATGTTTTTAACAACTATTTCCGTCATAAGATTAAATGGCGGGGTATGCGGGATTGCCGCTTCTTTTTCCGGTAAAATTTCGTAGACAGAAACTCTGTTCGCAAAATTACCGTTTATCATTTCATCTTTATTAAAAATCTCTTTTACGTATTTTTTCCAAAACTCGTTATATACCGCTAATGATTTTTCGTCCCACTGAAACATTTTATAACTTTTACCCAACCGTATCGCTTCCCCCATATTAAAAAAAATATGGGTTATGCCTTCCTGTTTTATTTTCAGATATAACTCATCGGCGGAATTTGACGATTTTGCAAATTCAACTATCGGAGTTAAATCATGGGCTGAAGAGACAACTGGAATCCTATCAATATAAAAACTCCTGCCCTCGCCGATAAACAAAACTTTTGCATTCTTCGGCAAATTTTTATTTATAAACTCCATTGCCGCATAATAACCGTAAGGATATGAGGAATGGGTGGTGCTTAAAAAATCTTTTTTTGATTGTTTTCCCACGACGACCTGCCAACCGCCCTGTATATAATAAATCCAGCCGGACCAGTAGACATTCAGGATACAGACAAACAGAACCATCCACAATAAAATTTTTTTAAGCGATTTATAAAAATTAGCCGTCAAATAATACGCGATAATCAGTCCTGCTGCCGGATATGCGGGCATCATAAATCTTATCATCGTGCTTGAAACCGACCAGGTAAGCCAGACGACCAAAAAATATACGATCACATATTTCAATTGCGGCGGTGATTTACCAAGAAATACAACCAGCGGAATTAAAAAAAGAAAGAGCGGTGTAAAATTTTCCGAGTTGGGAACTTTTCCCATCGTTATGTTCCACGGATGTTTAACCCAATCCGACAACTTAAAAGTTCCGAACTGTTTTGCTTCAACATTAAATCCTTTTAATTTTTCATAATCAGACGTGCTGTCTTTCGGGAATAACTCGCTCATAAACGGATACACGGGATTTTTTTTATAAATATAATTTTTTACAAGCCACGGGGAAACAACGGCAAAAGATATCAATCCCCAAATAATTATATTTTTTACCGTCTTACGCAAAGGTGGAAAATAACTAAAAATATATGATGCAGCAACACCGACAGCAACAAACAATCCCGTATATTTTACGCCCATTGCAATGCCGGCGAAAATTGCCGAAAGAATTAACCATATTTTTTTTTCATCCGAAAAATTAATAATACCGTAGAGAGAAACCAATCCGAAAAATGCCAATAGTGCCTCGGAACCGCAGGACCAAGAACCTATCATTACATGAGTTATTGTGTAAAAAATAAGCGAGGCATAAATTCCGGTTTTTACATTAAAATATCTTATTGAAATTGATAACATCGCCAGACATGTGAAAATTCCAGCACCGTAATTTATAAGTTTCGCTATAATTTCATCTTTTATAAAAAGTCCCGCCGTAAAAAGCATACTTGCTACTGCCGGCAGATTGGAGTAAAACACAAACGGCATATTAACGATTTTATGGTAAATTTTATAAAAGTTGGGAACTCCTAAATGATAAACAAGAGAGTCGTAGAAAATCTCGGGACTTAACGCACCGGACAGGTTAATCAACATCGCTATAACTAAAATAACCGCGGCAAGAATATCCGGCAAAGACAATTTTCCCTTCGGGAAAATCAACTGCAACGGGTGGTTTTTCAAATCAATAATGCCGACAATAAAAAATATAAAAACTATTATGTAAATTATATATCCGGAAAAAAGACCCAGAAAACCGATTAAAAGTGTCAAATGTGCTGTAATTCCGAGACCCAAAGCAACGGAAAAAATGAACTCTTCAAGAAAATTAAAAAATACGAGACCTGCACGCAATAAAACTGAGCGCCCGATAGAAAAAGCCGAAAAGAAAAAAAATCCCGCTAAGAAAACATTAAGCAAATGCTTGAAAATCAGAAAATTTCCGAAATTAAAAATACCCAAATACTGGTCAAATGAAAGCATAATTTCCAGATTGTTAAAATTAGGCTTAAACACAGAATAATAATTTTTTAACACGATAAATCCCCAAATACTCGCAACAGACCATATGAGCCAACCAGGAAAAAAACTTTTCTGTTCAACTTTTTTTATCCCACGGGGATTTCCTTTGGTCATTTTGTTTTTTTGCATATAGTTATAACGGATACACCGAACGGAATTTTAATTAAACTTTCTATAAAAATAAATAGCGGAACAAAAAAATTGAACAGGGAAAGTGAAGAAGAACCCAGCGTTTTTCTTTTTAGAATTTTGCCGCTGAAAAACCAGCCGAACGCACCGACGATATTCACATAGAACTGTTTTTCTACGGTAAAACCGGCAGTTTCCAACTTATTTTTTACTTCAGTTTTTGAATATCTTCTGTAATGTCCGACATTCCTGTCCAAATTACTAAAGAGGAACTGGCCAGCGGGAGTTAAAAGTATAAGTATTCCATCTTCTTTTAGAATTTTGTTGATGTTCAGTAAGGCGGCGGTATCGTTTTGAATGTGCTCCAGAACATTTGAAGATATAACAGTATCATAATCATTTTTTAGCAGGGTGTTCGTTTCCAATTCAATGTTGAAAACAACGGAATGAAAATTTTTACAATTACCAAACCTTTGCTTTACAATATTTACATACTCGGCGGATATATCGGTTGCAGTAACATCAAAATTGTCAACATAAAATTGCGTTATTGTTCCCAGCCCGCATCCGATTTCCAGAACTTTTCCTTTGATGTATTCGGAAAACTTACCGTAAATCCATAAATTGTATTTTTCCATTCCTTCCATCAATTGTAAAGTTGAATAACCTATATCCATTTTACCTCTTTAATATGGCTGACAGCGTCGAAAATCCTATTTTTATATCGGAAAAACTTCGGATTCTGAAAACTCTTTTTAGCAGATATCCCCAACGCCAATAAAATTTTTTATATGCCAAGTTGTAGTATTTTTCTATATCCGCAGGATTTACCGTCGGTAAGTTCATCAGCGGTTTTGCTAAATCATACTCATCCCAGTTTTCAGTTGCCAAAATGCCTTTGTCTTTCGCCCACTTAAACATTTCCGTTCCCGGATATGGAGTTGTTATATTAAAAATAGCGAGGTCGGGTGACAGATTGATGGCATAGTCAATAGTTTTCTGCATCGTTTCTTTTGTTTCGCCCGGATTGCCGAGCATAAATGCTGCACGGACATCAATGCCGATTTTTTTTGTTATGTGAACTATTTCTTTAACCCTTTCAAGAGAAATTTTTTTATGAATATTTTTAAGTATTTCTTCGTCGCCGGATTCAATTCCGTACATTATTTGATGGCAACCGGCATATTTCATCACCTTCAGCAATCCTTCATCCACAAAATCCACCCTTGCGAAACATGACCATGAAACATTCATTTTTTCGTTGATAATTTTTCGGCACAAATTCTTTACATTTTCTTTTTTTGTGGTAAAGACATCATCGTAAAAACTAATCTCTTTTATCCCGTATTTATCCTGCAACAAAAACATTTCTTCAAAAATTTTTTCTGATGAACGGTTTCTAACCTGTTGCCCGAGATAATTGCCGAGGCAAAATGTGCATCTTCCGGGACACCCGCGGGTAGTCATCATTCCGAGTGCGGGAAATTTTTTGTAACTTCCTCTTGCGGGAAAATATTTTTCCATCGGAAGAAGATGATACGCGGGAAACGGCAAACTATTTATATCGGGAATAACGGCACGCGGCGGATTGTGAATAATATTTTTATCTTCTTTATACGAAAGCCCCGTGATTTTTTCTCTGCTAATTCCGGATACAAGTTCCCTGAATGTTTCCTCGCCTTCACCCCTAACTATAAAATCAACGAATTCATTTTTCAATACATCATCCGCCATAACGGACGGATGAACGCCGCCCAAAACGATTTTTGTATCCGGAAAAACATTTTTTACGATTTTTGCGACAATTAATGCGGATGAAATGGTCGGTGTTGAGGCGGTTATGCCCGCGTATTCCGGTTTCTCTCTCCGTCTTGCAAAATAAATCTGCAATACACTGGCGATTTCTTTATATGAAAGTTTACGGGCATTGGCATCAATTATCCTAACATTGACATCGCTTTTCTCCAAATATGCCGCGATGGATGCCAACCCGAAAGGAGGCATGCAACTTGCCACATTCTGCCAGATGCCGCCTTTTGTTATCCACGGTGGATTGATAAGTAAAACATTCATTAGTCGGTAAATCTATATTTTATTAATGTTAAAAGCGCCGTCACGCCGTCACGCCATCCGATTTTTTTTCCTTCTTTGTAAGTTCTGCTTTTATAAAAAATAGGCAATTCGTATATGGGAATTTTCCTTTTGAGAATTTTTGCCGTAACCTCCGGCTCAAATTCAAATCTGTTCGCTTTTAGATTTAATGACAATATAACATCGCTTCTGAAAACCTTATAGCATGTTTCCATGTCCGTTAGATTTGAACCGTAAATAAAATTGGTCAGAAAATTAAGTAATTTATTCCCGAGATAGTGGTGGACATACCTTTTTTCTTTCAACTGCAAAAATCTTGAGCCATAAACGACCAGCGATTTTCCTTCAATGAGCGGAACTATAAGATTTCTGATTTCTTCCGGATTATATTCCAAATCGGCATCCTGAATAGTTACAATTTCACCGGTTACATGTTTCAATGCGGTTCTTATCGCAGCACCTTTTCCCTGATTTTTTTCATGCAATAAAATTTTTAATTTTGAATTTTTAATTTTTAATTGATTTATAATATCTCTTGTTCCGTCGGTTGAATAATCGTCAACAATGATAATTTCTTTCGGCGACAACGAGGTTACCTTCTCAATCACTTTGGCAATCGTACTCTTCTCGTTAAACACCGGCATAATAACTGAAACTTTTCCGAAATCACTCATAAAAATTCCCTAAACACGCAGTTCGCAAACATTATTCCTTTATCGGTCAATTTCAAAAAATTATTTTGCTCTTTTAATAACCCGCTATGTTTGAGTTTGCTAATTGCGACAAAAAACTTCTCTTTTATGCTATCAGATATTTTCATGCCGTCGATAAGACGCAAGCCGAGCATCAAATCCTCTGACATTTTTTCATCGCTTTTAAGTTCTTCACAATCAGAGCGAAATTTGCCGTTTAAGTAATCCGTGAGATTTTCGGTATTTTTTATTCTTTTGCCTTTAATATATGAAACAGCGCCCAAACCGAATCCGAGATACTCGCCGTTTTTCCAGTAATTTATGTTGTGCTTACATTCAAAACCGGGTTTAGACGCTCGGCTAAAATTAGAAATTTCATAGTGATGATACCCGTTTTTTTTAAGATAATGTATTGCGAATTCATACATATCCGCATCCGCGTCGTCGTCTTTTCGTAATCCGGTCTCAAAAAATCTTGTGCCTTTTTCAATTGTCAAAGAATATGTTGAAATATGCTCCGGTTTTAACTGTAGCGCACACTTAAGTGTGCGCTGCCATGTTTTTACTGTTTGACCCGGAATGCCGAAAATTAAATCAATGTTTATATTCTTAAAACCGATTTTTCTTGCACTTTCATAACAACTTAAAAAATCTTTTACAGTATGAACCCTGCCCAAAAATTTTAATATCATATCGTTGAACGATTGAAGTCCGATACTTAAACGATTGACGCCGTAATCTTTTAGTATTTTTAATTTCTGCTCGGTAATTGATTCCGGATTTATTTCAAAAGTTATCTCAATTTTCTCACTTGCACATTTAGTTAAATGAGCAAGTATCGTTTTAAACAAAAAAACAATCTGTTTTTCTGAAAGCACCGACGGTGTTCCGCCGCCGATGTAGATAGTCAGTGGGAAGTAGGAAGTGGGAAGTGGAAAGTGGAAAGAAATCTCTTTTGATAATGCCTGTAAGTATCTATCTGTGTAATCTGTGGTTTTATCTGCGTAATCTGCGCTTACAAAATCGCAGTAACCGCACTTTTTTCTGCAAAACGGAATATGAATGTAAAAAGCAGGGACAAGCCCTGCCTCTACATTATTATCTGTGTAATCCGAGTTTTTCATCTGTGCAATCCCTGCCTGCCGGCAGGCAGGTGTGTTTTATTTTTTCTCTTCCTTTTTATCTTTTTCCTTAAAAAGTTCGGAGATGCCGGCTATTGAACCGAGCACGCCGGATGTTTCTAACGGCAAAAATATCTTTGTCGCATGACCATCCGCTACTTTTTCAAGCGCTTCAAGATATTTTATCGCTATAAGGTCATTTGTCGGACGGCCGGAATGTATCGCATTATACACAACATCTATCTGATATTTTTCTGCATCTGCGACCGTTTTTATTGCACCTGCTTTCCCTTCCGCCTCAAGAATCTGTTTTTGCCGGAATCCTTCCGCTTGAAGAATCTGCGATTGTTTTACCCCCTCTGCCTCTAATATCACTGCCCGCTTTTCCCTCTCTGCTTTCATCTGCTTGCTCATCGCGGTTGTAATATCGGCGGGCGGGTCAATTTTACGCAGTTCCACACGGGTAACCTTTACTCCCCAGGCATCTGTTGCTTCATCCAAAACTTCACGCAGTGTTGTGTTTATTTTTAAACGAGAAGTTAATGTCTCATCTAAAAGCATATCACCGATAACATTTCTCAGGTTTGTCTGTGCAAGATTAATCGCTGCCTGAACAAAATTTGCAACACTGTAAAGAACCTTAAACGGGTCCGTAACCTTGAAGTAAATAATCGCATCAACCGTAACGGCAACATTATCTTTTGTGATGACATCCTGCGGCGGAACATCTAAAACCTGCTCGCGCATATCAACTTTCCTGATGGTTTCAAACATCGGAATTACAAAGGCAAGTCCGGAGTCAACAGTCCTGTTAAATTTGCCGAGGAACTCCACCAAGCCCTTTTCAAATGGCCTTATAATGCGAAGCGCCATCTTCGCAAAAATGAACAACAAGACAACTACAACAACTATTAACGGAACTGGAATCTGCTCCATAAAACACCCCCCTTAAACGGCAGGTTAAAGGTATAAATGAAAGATTAAAATGATAGTGAAACTGTCACCCCGAACTTGTTTCGGGGTCTATAGATGCTGAAACGAGTTCAGCATGACATTATCTTTAACCTTTAACCTTTAACCTTTAACCTGCCTTCTTTACTATCAACCGCACGCCTTTTACTTCAATAATTTTTACCTGACCTCCTTTGGGAATTTCTTCTGATGATTCAGCAAGCCATTCCTCGCCTTCTATTTTCACCCTGCCGAATTTTGTCGGTTTTATTTCTTCCAAAACAAACGCTTTTTGATTAAGAAGTGCATCAACATTAGCGGGACGGGACGGTTTTTTCATAAGTTTATTAACGAGAGGCCGGGAAAAAATTATTGCTAAAACTGAAATGACAAAAAAGACCGCCCAGTTAAGCCACATCAAATTAAAAATGGTTACAACGGCTGCAAAAATCGCACCGATACCTAAACAGGCAAAGAAAAATACCGTCGGTGAAATCATTTCATAAATAAAAAGAATCGCCGCTATCACTGCCCATGTAAGCCAATTTTCAAACATATAAAACTCCTTTATCACGAATAACACATCACGAATATCTTCACGAATGTTCACGAATAACTTCGGGATTCAATATTCGTTTGTAGGTTAGTTTCTCTGAACGGAAATTTACCAAAATACCCAATGATAATTTTGCTTCTTTTAAGTATAAAAGAACTTGTTTTATATCATCCCTGTGAAATCTAACAACAGTTTTAAGTTCTACAACTACTTTATTTTCTACAATAAAATCAAGGATATATTTCCCGATTTTATTATCTTTGTACATTAAATCAACAGCAATCTGTTCTTCAAAAAATAACCCTGCTGCCCGAAATGCCCTGTTAACCGCACGCTGATAATATTTCTCCTGATATCTATTCCCCATTTCTGTATGAACATCAAATAATATTCCCATAATTTTATAACTTACTACTCAGAGCGGAATATACTTTACATTGGTGAAGCACTTCGTCTGTCACCCTGAGTGGAACGAAG
>PEVQ01000175.1:2746-2958 GCA_002780205.1 Elusimicrobia bacterium CG06_land_8_20_14_3_00_38_11 | reverse complement strand
TCCCGTTCGTCGTGGCCGCCGCCGTAACCTGCGCCTCTGTGTCGACCGACGGCATCAATTTCGTCAATAAATAAAACGCATGGAGCATTTTTTCTTCCCATATCAAATAAATCACGAACACGGGAAGCGCCCACACCGACGAACATTTCAACGAATTCGGAACCGCTTGACGCAAAAAACGGAACGCCTGCCTCACCTGCGACCGCTTTCGC
>PEVQ01000175.1:0-2725 GCA_002780205.1 Elusimicrobia bacterium CG06_land_8_20_14_3_00_38_11 | reverse complement strand
TGCAGACCCGACTAACAAGACACCTTTGGGAATTTTCCCGCCTAATTTCTGAAATTTAGCAGGTTCTTTCAAAAACTGAATTATCTCTTTCAGTTCCTCTTTTGATTCTTCTACGCCCGCGACATCGGCAAATGTTGTTTTGATTTTTTTGTCCGATTGAAGACGCGCCCTGCTTCTTCCCATTGAAAAAATTTGTTTACCCCCCATTGATGCGCCGCGGAAAAACAGAAAATACCATATAGCCGCAATCAATATCCACGGCACAATACTTAAGAGAAGTTCCACAAACCACCCGCGGTTTTTCTGTCCTCTATATTTTATCTGATTACTCTCCAGTTCTTCAACCAGTTTGCTATCGTTAACGGGGACCGCCTTAAACTTAAAACTCTTTCCGTCTTTCTCTAAAGCACCTGAAATCAAATCCGGTGAAATAATTATATCCGAAACTTTTTTTTCTTTTATAAACTGCTTGAACTCCGAATATGTAAGTTCAACCTCCTTCGCTTTTTCAGACGAAATCCGCCATAGATAAATAAAACCTACGATTATCAACATCCATAGTGCCGCATTTTTTAACTGTTTGTTCATTATTCGCTCCGCTCACCCACCCTGAAGGGTGGGCTACCATTTTTGTGTGAATTTTTATTCGCTCTGCTCACCCCCGAATAAATTCGGGGGCTACAACATTGACGAGGGATTGAAATCCCTCATTCCACAAATTCATTTTTTATTTTCTTCTGTAGACATCGGGTTTCAAAATGCCGATATACGGAAGATTCCTGTAAATTTCGTTATAGTCCATACCGTAGCCGACGACGAATTTGTCGGGCACTTCAAAACCCAGATAATCAATTTTTATCTCTTTTATCTTTCTTGCCGGTTTGTATAAAAGCGAGCAGATTTTTAGTGATTTTGGTCGGCGGGTTTTCAGATTTTCACAAAGGTAATGCATTGTAAGACCCGTATCAATTATATCTTCAATTATCAGCAGGTTTTTATTTTCAGGCGACTCGCGCAAATCCATTATCATACGGACAATACCGCTTGACTCGGTGTTTTTGTAAGACGAGACAGCCATAAAATCAATGCTCAAAGGAATAGAAAGATTTTTCATCAAATCGGCTAAAAAAATAGTTGCGCCTTTTAATACCGATACCATAGTAACCTGTTTGCCCTTGTAATCATCTGAAATTTCGTGAGCAAGTTCTTTTACCCTTTTCTGAATTTGCGATTCTGTAAATATTATTTCTGAAATATCATTTTGCATAAAATTTTTACCGCAGAGACACGGAGTTCGCAGAGAACTCAATTCTTTATTTTATCTCTCTCTATTTTTCTCGGCGCCTCGGTGGTTCAATTCAAGTTTTAGAATATTTTTTGTGGTTTCTGTTATTTTTGCGTCGTTGGATCTTTTTACACCGGCAACCCAGATAATTTTTTTGCCATCGCAAACAACAGGTATTTTTTTTCTTATCCCTTTGGGAATTTTATCGTCGGTAAAAATATCCTGCAACTTTTTTGAACTGTCCATTCCAAAAGGGACTATTTTGTCGCCAAAGCGCCATTTTCTTATTTTGATTTTTTTGATGTTAATTTTTGCCGCATCAAAAAAAACAGTTTTTTCTTTCGGCGAAAAAGTATTATAACATTTTTTTGGGATTGTGTCAACAGATTTTTGCCTTAATTTTTCGGAAAGTTCAAAAATATGACTTATTGCTTTCGGATTTATTTTTTCAAGTTGGGGAATTACATTCAGACGGATTTTATTTCTTGTAAACTTTTCTGAAAAATTTGTAGTGTCGGTACAATATTTTATTTTGTTTCTTTTGAGATAAGAAAATATTTCTTTTTTGGAAACGCACAGAACCGGTCTGATTATTTTTCCGCGGACCGGCGGAATCCCTTTAAGCCCCTTTAAGCCGCATCCCCGCACAAGCCACATCAAAACGGTCTCGGCATTATCGTTGAGTATATGAGCGGTTGCAATTTTATTACATTTACATTTTTTGGCAACTTCGTAAAAAATTTCATATCGTAGGTCTCTCGCTTTTTCTTCCGAGAATTTTTTTAATTTTATTTTTTTTATCTCAACGGGAATATCTAATTTTTTACAAAAAATTTTAACAAATTCAGCGTCTTTCCGACTTTCTTTGCGATATTGATGGTCAATATGGCAGGCAAAAATTTTTATTTTGTAGAGATGCTGAAACAAGTTCAGCATGACAGTCAGGAAAACAGAATCTGGACCACCGGAAATTCCGACAAGCACCCTGTCATTTTTTTTAAGCATTTTGTATTTATCAATAAACCGTTTGATTTTCTGAAACATAACAAATAAATTATATCAAAAAATCCGAAAAACACAATAAAAAAAGCGACCCCAACTTATCGGGTCCGCTTTTAATGTAGTCGCCAACCTTGGTTGGCATTTTGTAGTCGCAGACCTTGGTCTGCTTTCTTTTATGCCGAGCAAGCTCGGCAACTACACAAGCAGGGACAAGCCCCCGTATCAAGTACGGGGCAGGCTCTGCAACTACAAACGTCCCAATTTTCCCGTTATCTCTTTCTACATGTAAAGGTATAATACATACCCGGATTATAGTTAGGGTCACTCGCAACAGATGATGTAAGCGTAAATTCGTTTGTTAAAGAAAACTTACCAGATACTGTAAGAATTTCAAAGTTTCCCCCAACCACCGTGCCGGAATATACTCCAGTTGAATTC
>PEVQ01000216.1:3490-3737 GCA_002780205.1 Elusimicrobia bacterium CG06_land_8_20_14_3_00_38_11 | reverse complement strand
ACTTTTGCAATAAAATGTTGCATTTGAAATTTCGACTAATAACTCCATAATCCAACAGAAATCAACACTTTAATAGCAGGAAGGGTTAATAAAATGGTATGCCAGAATTGTGGTAAAGAAATTGATAACGATTCAACATTCTGCTCTTTTTGTGCTTATGCTATCGGTGGGGATGTAATAGGTACAGAAATCAAAAATACGATGATTGAGTTATATTCTCCGTGCAATGAATCTGAATTAGTTTTAA
>PEVQ01000216.1:0-3110 GCA_002780205.1 Elusimicrobia bacterium CG06_land_8_20_14_3_00_38_11 | reverse complement strand
ACGATAAAAACAAAATGATGGGACTTGAAAAAATGGGGATGTTTCACACATAAGTGATTTCTCCATATTTGAACAATTTTGACAGTAATCATTTTGAAGTGATTTTGCCACAATCTCTTCTCTTAATCATTACTTTTAGATTCTGCCTGATTTTTCAAGTTTTGAAGAAACATATCTTCAAAACTTTTTTGTTTGATTTTTTTACTGAATTTGTAAAATGAAAAATATGGAAACTGTTATTGTAATTTTAGGACCGACGGCGAGCGGGAAAACTGGCGTCGCTGTTAAACTCGCAAAAAAAATAAACGGCGAGATTATTTCGGCCGATTCGCGGCAGATTTACAAATATATGGACATCGGAACTAATAAACCGTCAAAAAAACAGTTGAAATCTGTCCCTCATCATCTGCTAAACATTATAGAACCGACGGAAAATTTTACTGCCGGTGATTTTGTAAAATTTGCCGACAAAAAAATAAAAAAAATTTTTAAGCGGAAAAAAATACCGCTCATCGTCGGCGGGACAGGACTTTACATAAAAGCGCTTATTGACGGTTTAATAGAAATACCTTCAAATAAAGAAATAAGAATAGTTCTAACGGATTACTACAAAAAAATGGGGTTAATACACTGCAATAAACTGCTTGAAAAATTTGACCCCGAAACAGCAAAAACGATTGACAAGCAAAATCCTGTTCGTGTCTTACGGGCAATTGAAATATGCCTTTTGACAGGCAAAAAGTTTTCGGAATTGAAAAAGCAAACAAAAAAATCCGACTACAAATATATTTTATTCGGGCTTAAAATAGGCAGGGATGAACTCTACAAAAGAATAAATTGCCGCGTTGACAAAATGATAAAATCCGGATTGTTCAACGAAGCAAAAAAACTTGTTAAAAAATATTCTAAAAAAAGCGCCGTTCTTAATGCAACAATCGGCTACAGTGAAATACTTGATTATATGGATGGTAAAAGTTCAAAAGAAAATGCCGTTAATTTAATCAAGCAAAATACCCGGCATTACGCAAAAAGACAGATGACCTGGTTTAAAAAAGACAGCCGCATTATCTGGCTTGAATCAAAAAATAGCCCGTTAAAAAAAATATTGAATTATCTTAAAAAATCTGATATAATCTGAAATTGTGGCAAAAGCACTATTAGTCGGCACAATTTCTAAAGGACAAAAAGATAATACCGTTGAGTTATTAAAGGAACTTGAACGGTTAGCCGATACATCCGGTATTAAAACTATTGACTCCGCTGTTCAGAAAATAGAAAAACCGAATCCGAAATTTTTTATCGGCGAAGGCAAGGTCTTTGAAATAAAAAAAATCTGCGAAGAAAAATCTATTGATGCGGTGATTTTTGACAATGAACTGACGGCAACCCAGCAGAGAAATCTTGAGGAACATATTCCTTCAAGAATTATAGATAGAACGCGATTGATATTAAATATTTTCGCCCAAAGAGCGCGGACGCAGGTTGCAAAACTTCAGGTTGAACTTGCTGAAAAACAATATGAACTTCCGAGATTATCGGGTAAAAACAGTTTCCTTGCCCAGCAACGCGGCGTAATAGGAATACGGGCGGGCTTCGGTGAAAGGAAAATTGAAGTCGACAGAAGAATAATTAAAAATAGAATTGCTTATCTCAAAAAAGAAATTGAAAAAATTAAACTTCACAGGGAAATTCAGAGGTCAAAAAGGCAGGACGTTCCACTTCGGATTGTGTCAATCGTCGGTTATACGAATGCCGGTAAATCCACTTTTTTAAACTATCTCACCGGGAAAAATTCGGTCTATGCCGACGATAAACTTTTTGCGACACTTGATCCGACGACAAGAAAAGTTAAACTTCCCGGCGGCAAAATTGTCCTGTTCACCGATACGGTAGGATTTATAAAAAAACTCCCGCATCAGTTGATCGCGGCTTTTAAGTCAACGCTGGAAGAAATCACAAAGTCGGACTTAATAATTCATCTGACTGATATTTCCGATAAAAACTATAAAGACAACGAAAAGACGGTAATGGACGTCTTAAAAGAAATCGGAGCGGACAAATTAACTATAATAAATGCCTGCAACAAATGTGATTTGTTAAAATCAAAACCTTTTCGCTCCGAAAATAATTTTTATTTATCGGCAAAAACGGGGGAAGGCGTATATGAACTGCTTACCGCAATTTCTGTCAAATTTGAAAGCGAACTTAAATATAAAAAAATAGCAATACCGTATAATTTATTTTCCTTAATTTCCAAGATAAAATCTGCCGGAAAAATTGTCCGGTACAATCCTCAAAAAAATGACCCGAAGGGGCATGCTGAACTGGAAATTTTAATTGACGAAAAAAATTGGGGACAGATTAAAAAACTTATAGATGAAAAACCTTACGCTTCCAAATAAATTAACAATCTCAAGAATAATCGCCGTGCCTATTTTTGTAATAAGTGCTATTGCAAAAAACAATGGACTTGCAGTTTCAGTATATATATTTTGCGTTATTACCGATTTTTTGGACGGACTTATTGCCCGAAAACGGGGAGAAAGAACTCCGCTCGGTGCATTTTTAGACCCGCTTGCGGATAAATTTCTTCTGATAAGCGCATTTATTACTTTTGCGGCACTGAGAAAAATACCGGTTTGGATACCAATTGTCGTAATTACGAAAAACATAATAATTTTTCTCGGATGGTGGTTGCGGCTTCAACTTGCCGGAAACAGTGTCATATCACCGACATTACTCGGAAAAGCGACAACCGTAATTGAAATGACGGTGATATTATCCGTCCTTACGGGCATTCCTGAAAAAATTTTATTTATTCTTACTTATCTAATGCTGTTTTCAATAATCGTTTCAACTTTTAATTATATTTTTTCGGGAATCAAAGAAATAGAAAAAAATAACAGGTAAGTCATTCTAAATCTGACAGGATTTACAGGATAAGTTCAGGATTAAACAATTTTTGTAAAATCCTGTTAATCCTGTCAAAAGTTTTAGAAAAGATAACATATTTTAAGAATACTAAATTACTAAGGGGAGCATAAAATACTTTACATCCGTAAAGTACTTCGTCTGTCACCCTGAACTCGTTTCAGGGTCTATAGATGCTG